>CALGGV010000346.1 GCA_937915725.1 uncultured Selenomonadales bacterium | reverse complement strand
CAAAATCTGAACGTTCTGAACGCCCCAAAAATCCTGAACGTAAAAAAAATCTTAGTCGCCGCGAAGATTCTTACACTGCTACAAATTTATTTGAAAATCGCCGCAATGATAAGGTTAATAAAAAAATGAATCGTCAACGCAAAAATCCAAATACCAAAAATCGAAAAAAATAGGTGTTAAAAATTTTTATGAATGTAAAATTGCAAGCCGGTGAAAGACTTGATGATTTAATGAAGTCCGGCAGAAAAATTATCCAAAATGAAAATGAATTTTGCTTTTCAATGGATTCAGTTTTAATTGCACACTTTCCAATTTTCAAACGCCGGTATAAAGTTTTAGATTTAGGAACGGGTACCGGCGTTATTCCGCTTTTAATCGCAGATGAAGTTGAAAAAATTTTTGCGATAGAATTAAATTCAAGAATGGCAGAAACTGCGCGACGCAATATTGAATTAAATAATTTGACTGAAAAAATTACCGTACTTGAGGGGGATTATCGCCTTCACAGAAAAATTTTTTGCGCAGAAAGTTTTGATTTAGTAATTGCAAATCCGCCGTATGTACCGGTAAAAGACGGCGATTCAAACAAGTTGCACGGCGTAGCGCGGGCGCGTCACGAATTTACAGCAACCCTTGATGATGTTGTTACTGCCGCAAGATACGTTTTAAAATTTCACGGCGTTTTTTGTATGATTCATTTGGCGTCAAGACTTTGTGAAATTGTTGACACACTTCACCGCCACCAACTGGAAATGAAACGCCTGCAAATTATTCAGCCGAAATTTGGACGTGACGCTAATTTAATTATGATTGAGGCGATTGTCGGCGCAAATTCCGGCAGTTTAAAAATTTTACCGCCGCTCGTTGTCCATGAAAATGACGGCGCGTATACTTCAGATATTAAAAAAATTTACGGCTTGGAGGAATAAAAATGTTGACGATTGAGGAAATAAAAAAGACGGTTGCCCAAATTGCGCCGGAATATAATTTGAAAAGAGTTACACTTTTTGGCTCGCGTGCGAATGGTACTGCCAAAGAAAATAGCGACATTGATTTAATCGTGGACTTTCCTGAAGGAACTACTTTAATTACGCATATTTCATTAAAATATGATCTGGAAGATTTATTTGGAGTACCGGTTGATGTTATAAGTCGTGGAGGACTTAAAGGAAGTATTTTAGAGATTGAAAAGGAAGTCGAAATTTATGCAGCATAGAAATAAAATTGCTCTGCAAAAAATTTTGGAAATAATCAAAGAAACTTTAGAAATTTTTGAAGATACTTCACTTGAAAATTTTTTAAATAATAGAGAGCGTCAACTTGCAATGACAATGTTAATTTTAAGAATCGGTGAACTTGTAAAAAATTTAACAATGGAGTTCAGAGAAAAAAATTCTCAAGTTAAATGGAAACCAATAGCAGGATTTAGGGATATAATTGCTCACAAATATGATATTGTCGATATGAAAGAAGTTTATAGCACTATCAAAAAAGATTTTCCTGAATTGAAAATGCAAATTGAAAAAATTCTTGAAAGTGATATGGAGGAATAAAAATGTTGACGATTGAGGAAATAAAAAAGACGGTTGCCCAAATTGCGCCGGAATATAATTTGAAAAGAGTTACACTTTTTGGCTCGCGTGCGAATGGTACTGCCAAAGAAAATAGCGACGTTGATTTAATTGTTGAGTTTGATGAAAATAAAGTTGTTACACTTTTTACTTTGGCAGGTTTAATGATTGATCTGGAAGAAATTTTCGGCGTTGATGTTGATGTAATTCATGGACCAAAAAAAGATAGTTGGATGATTGAAATTGAAAAGGAGATTGAAATTTATGCAGCGTAGGGACAAAACTATATTAAAAAAAATTGTTTCAGAAATTATTATCGGAATTGAAATTTTAGGCGATGAAACGCTTGAAAAATTTTTGATAGATGAAAAAACAAAACGTTCTATAGGAATGACAGCTATAAATATTGGCGAACTTGTTAAAAGTTTGACGCCGGAATTTAGAATTGAAAATAATCGCGTTGCTTGGAAGAAAGTGGCGGCTTTTAGAGATATAGTGGCGCACAAATACGAAACTCTAGTAATGACGGACGTGTACAATACAATCAAAAAAGATTTTCCTGAATTGAAAATGCAAATTGAAAAAATTCTTGAAAGTGATATGGAGGAATAAAAATGTTGACGATTGAGGAAATAAAAAAGACGGTTGCCCAAATTGCGCCGGAATATAATTTGAAAAGAGTTACACTTTTTGGCTCGCGTGCGAATGGTACTGCCAAAGAAAATAGCGACGTTGATTTAATCGTGGACTTTCCTAAGGGAAGTTCTTTACTTGATTTAATTGATTTAAAATATAAGCTTGAAGAAATTTGGAATTTAGGCGTTGATGTTATAAGTCGCGGCGGGCTTAAAGGAAGTATTTTAGAAATTGAAAAGGAAGTGGATATTTATGCGGCTTAAGGACAAAACTATATTAAAAAAAATTATTTCAGAAATTGATAAGGGACTTGTTTTTTTAGGCGATACGAGGCTTGAAAAGTTTTTGAATAATGAAATGATGAAATATGCAGTTGCAATGACAGCTATAAATATTGGCGAACTTGTAAAAAATTTAACAATGGAGTTTAGAGAAAAAAATTCTTGAAAGTGATGCAAAATGAATGGAACTTTATATTTAGTTGCAACGCCTATTGGCAATTTGGAAGATATAACTTTTCGAGCCGTGCGAATTCTGCGCGAGGTTGACATTATCGCCGCCGAAGATACGCGCCATACAAGAAAACTTTTGGCACATTTTGAAATTCACACGCCGTTAATTCGCTATGATGAATTTGTTGACGCAAATAAAATTCTCCAACTTTTGATTGAAGGAAAAAATATTGCGTGCGTTTCTGATGCAGGACTTCCTGCTATTTCAGATCCCGGCGCAAATTTGGTTAAAGCCGCCGTTGAAAAAAATATTTCTGTTTGCCCAATCCCCGGCGCAAATGCCGCACTTTCCGCGCTAATTTGTTCAGCCCTTGACACTACCAGATTTACTTTTGCAGGATTTTTGCCTAAATCAGCGAAAAACCGCAAAGAAATTTTAACTGAACTTTCGACTCACAAAGAAACTTTAATTTTTTATGAGGCTCCTCACCGTATCAAAAAAATTTTGGAAGAAATGGCGGAAATTTTCGGCAACAGAAAAGCAGTTATCGCCCGTGAACTTACCAAAATTTATGAAGAATTTCTTCGCGCAGATTTAATTTCGCTTGCTGAAAATCTTGACGAGCCACGCGGCGAATTTGTAATTGTGGTTGAGGGTTGCAAAACTGAAATTGAAAAACCCGCGCCGGAAAATTTTCTTGACGCTTATATT
>CALGGV010000345.1 GCA_937915725.1 uncultured Selenomonadales bacterium | reverse complement strand
TACAGGCGTAGCGCACATCTGCGAGCACAGTACGCTTTGCGGATCCAGAAAATACCCGCTGAAAGAACCGTTTGTCGAACTTGTCAAAGGCTCGTTGAATACTTTTTTAAACGCAATGACATATCCTTCAATGACCGTCTATCCGGTGGCAAGCCGTAACGATAAAGATTTTAAAAATTTGGTTGATGTATATATGGACAGCGTCTTTTATCCCGCAATGTTGACGACGCCTGAAATTTTAATGCAGGAAGGCTGGCATTACGAAATTGAAAATGCTGATTCTCCGTTGACTTACAGCGGGGTAGTCTATTCTGAAATGAAGGGCGCGTTATCTGCGCCGGAAGATATTTTGGCAAGGAAAGCAATGCACGAACTTTTTCCCGATAATTGTTACACTTTTGAAAGCGGCGGCGACCCCGAATTTATTCCAAATTTGACTCAAGAAGATTTTGTAAATTTCCACAAAAAATTTTACCACCCGTCCAACAGTTTTATATATTTGTATGGTGATATGGATATTGCCGAGCAGCTGAAATATTTGGACGGCGAATATCTTTCAAAATTTGAAAAAATCGAAATTGACAGCGAAATTAAACCGCAGCCGCTTTTTACCGAAATGAAACGTGTTACAGATTTTTATCCCATTGGTGAAGAAGAAAATGACGCCGAAAAAACTTTTATTTCATTGAATATTTTGACGGGAAATGTTAAAGATTCTACAACAATGTTAGGGCTGGAAATTTTAAATCACGCACTTTTTCAAACGCCCGCCGCGCCGCTTAAAAAAGCAATTATTGATTCAAAACTCGGCAAAGATATTGACAGCGGACTTGAAGAAGATTTATTGCAACCGGCGTTTAACATAACTTTGAACGGCTCCGAGTCAGACCGCGCCGAAAAATTTTTAAATCTTGTAATTTCAGAAATGAAAAAACTTGTATCACAGGGTATTGATAAAACTTTGTTGCAGGCGTCAATAAATCTGTTTGAATTTAGACTGCGCGAGGCAGATTTTGGATTTATGCCAAAAGGTTTAATTTATGGATTAAGCAGCTTGCGTTCGTGGATTTATGACGGCGATCCGACAATTTATTTGCGCTACGAAGATGATTTAAAAGCTGTCAAAGACGGCTTAAATAACGGCTACTTTGAAAAACTTTTGCAGAAATATTTTATAGACAATCCGCACAAAGTTTTAATGACACTTGCGCCGAGTAAAACCCTTGCTAAGGAACGCGACGCCGCACAAGCCGCTAAACTTGCCGAAATTAAATTTAAAATGACGCCGGAAGAAATTCAAAAAGTTATCGAAACTACCCAAAATTTAAAAATTCGTCAACAAACGCCGGAAACTCCGGAGGCGTTGGAAACAATCCCAATTATCAAAATCAGCGATATTAAAAAGGAACCTGAAAATTTGCCGCTTATGTATCGTGATATTGACGGCACGCGGATTTTATTCAGCAATGTTGACACGCACGGGATTATTTATCTTACATTTTACTTTGACGCCTTAAAAATTCCGCAGTCAAAAGTTTTTTATGCTTTTCTGCTCAATGAATTAATTGGGCGCGTTGATACTCGTCAACATTCCTATGAAGATTTGGCTAATCTTGTCAATTTGAATATTGGCGGATTTGGTACAACGATTAACGCCGATTCTAAGAAAGAGGAGCCAAATTCTTTTATCCCGCGCTTTAAAGTTTATGCAAAATGTTTATCTTCCAGAATTGAAAATATGACTGCGATTTTGTCGGAAATTTTCACGGAATCTACTTTTACAAATAAAAAACGCCTGCGCGAAATTATCGAAGAAGAACAAATTGGAATTGAACTTAATCTTCAAAATAGGGCTCCTGCGATTATTTCTGCGCGCATTGCATCATATTTTTCAAACGCGGGCGCGTACAATGATTCAGCAATTTTACCGTTCAATGAATTTTTGAAAGATTTAATTGCAAATTTCGACGAAAAATTTGATGAACTCGTTGACGAATTGGAGGAAGTTTACAATCGCCTTTTAAATCGCAACGGCTTAATTATCAGCGTTACTGCAACTGATGAACTTTACAAAGAATTTCGCCCTTATCTCAAAAAAATTATTAAATCTTTGCCGGTTGACGAATATCCTCGCGCAGATTATGATTATCCGCTGGTTGCACAAAATGAAGGCTTATACTCTCAAAGCCGCGTGCAATACGTCGGCAAGGGCGCAAATTTTATCAGCTTAGGTTACGAATATACAGGCGCGTTAAATGTTCTTGAAACAATTCTTCGCTATGAATATTTCTGGACGAAAATTAGAGTGCAGGGCGGCGCGTACGGCGCGTTTGTAAATTTCGGCAGGAGTGGAATTTTATTTTTCGGCTCGTACCGCGACCCAAATTTGAAAAATACAATCGACGTTTTCGACGGTACGGCAGAATTTTTGAGACATTTTGAAGTTTCAGATAGGGAAATGGACAAATATATTATTGGCACAATGAGTAAAATTGATAAGCCGTTGACGCCTTCTATAAAGGGACAACTTGCCGCCGAATTTTGCTTGAAAGGGATAACTTATGACGACCGCCAAAAATCCCGTGACGAAATTTTAAATGCGCGTCAAGGCGATATTAGGAAACTTGCTGAACTTGTTGAGGCTTGCATGAAGGAAAATAATTTGTGCGTTTTTGGCAATGAAAATGTTATCAAAGACAACAGCGCACTTTTCAAAAATGTTAAGCCGGCAATTTAGCAGCTGTAAGCGCGTAGAATCGATTTTAAGCCGCCTTCAAAAATCTTTTTGATATAAATGTACCCTAGAGCTTAGAAAATTGATTCTCGTGGCTCTCAGGCGCAAATACGGGCTTATTTTTGGCTTAGGAGTTTTTTATGAAGAAAAAATTTTTAATCGGTTTGTTAAGTTTAAGTTTGATAGGAGGAAGTGATATGGTGGAGGCGGCTAGATATTTTATGCAGTTTGACGCAAAGGGCGTTAAAACTCCCTACGGCGATAATTTAAAAGCCGGAAATTATGTACAGGCGGGCGACGCCAAAATTTATTATGAAGTTTACGGGCAGGGCGCGCCAATTTTAATTTTGCACGGCGGCGGCGTGGGCAGTCCCTACGAAATGGGAAAACTTATTGACGAACTTAAAAAAAATCATAAAGTTGTAATAATGTCAACGCGCGGGCACGGACGCTCCGAAATTGGGCATTCGCCGCTTACCTATGAGCAAAAGTCAACTGACGCCTTGACAGTTTTAAACACAATTTCACAAGAACCGGTACAAATTTTGGGATTCAGCGACGGCGCGTACACTGCCTACAAATTGGCGGCTATGTACCCTGCGCGAGTCGAAAGAATAACGGCGATAGGCGCGGGAACTTTGAAGGCAGGCTATTATTCTGCAGACAGTTTAAATATTGACGAAATTGCAAAGATAGACCCGGAATTTGTCGAATATCAAAAATCAATTCGCCCCGAGCCTGAACGCTGGCAACAATTCGCCAAAGACTATATGACTTTTTGGAGCAATTTAAATGTTGGCGAAGAAACTTTTGGGGCGATTCAGTGTCCTGTACTTTTAATAACCGGCGATGAAGACGATCACGCGCCCGTCATTACAGTTTTGGAGGCGCACCAAATGTTAAAAAATTCTAGGTTGTGCGTGATTCCTAAGGCATGGCATACGGCTTTTCTTGACAATTACGAAATGACAGCGGCGGCAATTTTTCAATTTGTAAACGCGCCGCTTGAAAGTTTACAGACGAGCAAAAAAGTTGATTATAATTCTAGGCAGTAGGCAAGAGGCAAAAGGCAGTAGGATTTTATTAAAAATGGAGGGCTAATATGAAAAGAACAATTTTTACAGGCGCAGGCGTTGCGATAATTACGCCGTTTGATGACGCGGGCAAAATTAATTTCGACGAACTCGGAAAAATTATCGACAATCAAATTTCTGAAGGCACAGACGCAATTATTATCACAGGTACAACGGGTGAATCTGCCACTTTGACTGATGAAGAACACAAGGCAGCGATAAAATTTGCCGTCGAACGTGTCAACAAAAAAATTCCCGTTGTTGCAGGCACGGGTTCCAACGATACAGATTATGCAATTCAACTTTCGCAGTACGCAGAAAAAGTCGGCGCGGACGCTTTACTTTTGGTTACACCTTACTACAACAAATGCACTCAAAAAGGTTTAATTGCACATTATACAAAAATTGCTGACGCCGTAAATATTCCAATGATTGTTTACAATGTACCTTCACGCACGGGCGTAAATATTCAACCTCAAACTTACGCCGAACTTTGCAAACATAAAAATATTGTTGCGGCAAAAGAGGCTAACGGCGATTTATCGGCGATTGTCAAGACGCGCAGACTTTGCGGCGATGATTTAGCGATTTATTCCGGCAACGATGATCAGATTGTTCCAATTCTTTCAGTTGGTGGAAAGGGCGTAATTTCCGTGTTGTCGAATGTTGCGCCGAAGGATACACATTTAATTTGCCAACTTTATTTTGAAGGCAAAGTTGAGGCGGCGGCGAAATTGCAGATTGACTACAGCGATTTAATTGACGCGCTTTTTTGTGAAGTTAATCCAATTCCGGTTAAGGCGGCAATGAAAATTTTGGGCTGGAATGTTGGAAAAGTAAGAATGCCGCTTAGCGAAATTGAACCGCAACATTTGGAAATTGTAAAAACCGCTTTAAAAAATCATAATTTATTGGAGGATTAATTAATAATGAAAAAGTATATCGCCGAATGTATCGGCACAATGACTTTGGTTGTTTTAGGTTGTGGTACAGCAATGCTTGTAGGTTGTGACGCTGTTTTGGGCGGCGGCTACATTTTAACGGCGTTTGCATTTGGATTATCGATTGTTGCAATGGCTTATTCAATCGGCAACATTTCCGGCTGTCACATTAACCCCGCCGTTTCGCTGGGCGTACTTTTAAGCGGCAGAATGACTACGAAAGATTTTGTTTACTATGTTATAGCGCAGTGTATAGGCGCGTTTATCGGCGCGGAACTTTTGGCAACAATTTTTGTTTCCGGCGGTGTTACTGATATGACGGGCGGGCTCGGTACAAATGGGCTTGCCGGCGTTCATGGCAGTTCGGTTGCAGGTTTAATGGTTGAAATTGTTTTGACATTTATTTTTGTGATAAATATTTTGGGCGTAACTTCAGAAAAAGCTAATCACGGCTCTTTTGGCGGCTTAGTAATTGGTTTAACGCTTGTTGGCGTTCACATTTTGGGAATTGGTTTAACGGGAACTTCAGTAAATCCTGCGCGTAGTTTTGGTCCTGCTTTAGTTTGTGCAATGGGCGGAAATGGTGCGCCGCTTGAAGTTTTGCCGGTATTTATCATTGGACCTTTAGTTGGTGCCGCGCTTGCCGCGTTTGTTTACAAGGGATTAGAATAAGTTGGAGGAATTTTTATGAAAAAATTTTTTGCTGCGCTGTTAATGCTGGCGATATTTTTAACCTCAACAGTTGCAATGGCGGCTTTTAAAGAAACTGTAACTGAAGGCGCGGATATTGCCGCAATTAAGCGTTTGGCTATCGCTTTTCCAAATCATTACAAAGTTGAAGATACTGAACCTACAGTTGAAGAATTCACCCAAATAATTTTTAACGCAAGCAAGGCGGCGCGTTGTTACGTTATTTCCTATGATGAAATTGCTACAAATATTCAACGTGATACAGGAGTTGACATTAAATCTTTGCAAGTCGAAGATTCCCGCAAAGCTTACGAGGCAAATATTTCAAAATATGCTGATGCCTTCGTTATTGTGACAACCGCCAATAATAGCAAGAAAGTCCAATTTTTCTTTGACGTGTACGACGCAAAATCCGCTGAATTAGTTTACCGTTTTACAAGTCAAAGTAGCTCCATTGGTAAAAATTCCAAAGATTACGGCAAGGCTTGCGAAGAATTTTACAAGAAATTTGACGCCGCCGCCGAAAAAAATCTTAAGGATCAACAAAAGAAAAATAAGGGCTAAGGATTAAGGGCTAAGGATTAAGGAAATAAAAAACGCCACGAATTTTATCGAGGCGTTATTTTTTTTACAAATTTTTATTTCGGCGTATATCGTCAATAAATTTTTTTCTCAACGCGCCGAGCTTGCAGTAAAATTCGACGGGCTTTTCAGGGTTGCCGTTTTCTAAATCGAAGGCGGCGGTACATTGTTCACAATAATAGAATTTATCGCAAGTCAAGCACGGAAAATTTTTAGATGCTTTTTTACTGACAACTTGCCGATTTAAAAATTCCCAGCCTTCCTCAAAATTGCCTTCAATCAAATTGTATCGTTGAGTTACAGCCTTAACGCAGCCTTGCATATTCCCGTCATGCGTTATGTAAACATAGTGATAACCGATGGCGCACGGGTACAAATTACCGGCGGCGCGTTTTTTGGCGGTTGAATGATCTTTTTCGTGCAACGCAACATTTATCCAAAATTTTTTTAAATCCGGCTCCTTCATATGAAACTCAAAAATTTCTTCCGGCGAAACGCGGTAATTTATTGGAAAGGGGTTGCCGTCATTCATTGGGCGAATATCAAAGCCGGTAGTTGAACCGACGCCGAGTTCTTTTGAAAATTGGCGCATTTGCGAAAGTTCAGCGTAATTTTGTTTCAAGCCGATAAATTTCAATTCAAACGGAATTTTATTTTCAATCAGCTTATCAAGCGCGTTTCTGAACATTTTATAACTGCCCTTGACGCCGGTTACAGATTCATAAACTTTTTCGCTGTAGCCATACATTGTCATACTTACAATTTCGACGGGATACTCTTTCCAAAGTTTAATAATTTTATCGTTTATCAGCGTTCCATTTGTCAGCACTGAAACAAAAATTCCCTTGCGTTTTGCATAAATATAAATATCCTCAAAGTCAGGGCGCGTCAAGACTTCGCCGCCGGTAAAAAATAATTCAAGCAAACCGCGTTCAACCAAAATATCAATGACGAGCTTAACTTCAGCATTGCTCATAGATTTTTGATTTTTTTGGCGTTCGGATTCTTCGTAACAATGAATACAGCGGAGGTTACAATTTGGCAAAAGTTCAATTCCGGCGGTAAATGGAGCGCGTATCTTTTCCCAATGTTCCTCAATAAATTTAACTTTGCTCATTTGTGAATCAAAACAAGTTGCACAATTCATAAAATTACTCCTTACAAATTATTCCATTGTTGATTAAATTTTGAATGTACAGCAATAAATTTTCTCGGTATTTTTCGGCGTCAATGTAGCCGCTCAAAACTTTGTCTGCAAGTTCATCAGCGGTTGTACATTCGGCTAAAGATTCAATGAGTTTTGCCGCCGTTTGATTCAGCGATATTAAATTTCTTGTCGTGGCGTATTTTGTAACGGGAACTAATAAGGCTGTGCCGTAAATATTTCGGTAAACGTAATTTTCACTTAATTTCATAATTATTCCTCAACTTTGTATGAATTTTCTATAGGACAGCCGCAGCCGAATAAAAATTTTGAGTGCGGGCAATTTTTACATTTCAAAGATTTTTCTTTTACAATAGGAGTTATCATTTCGGCTAAATAATTTTTCACGGCGTCATAATTGGTAAATTCACGCAGTGAACGTGTTAATAAATTTTTCGGCTCAATATAACATTGGTGCGCTTTTAAATCGTACGTTACAAATATTTTTGGCGCACAATTTGTAGAAATTACAAATCCCTCGCGCAGTTTGTCATAAACTTTTTCACCAATCCAACAAGCCGGTAAAGGACAATCAAAATAACATTTTATCCCAACTTCTTTAAGTGATTCATATTTTGCGGCAACAAGGCTGTATAATTTCCGAACTTGATTTATATTCAGCGCATTTGTATTGGTATTACTATTTGAAATTGCCTGCGAAAGTCTCAAAAGTTTAACTCCGTATTTCTGATTCATACTTACAATATATTTAAAATCTTCTTCAATGCTTGAACGGTGAAAAGTATGACCAAACGCCAATCTGATATTTTTTGTTTTTGCAGTTTCAATGTTGCCAATTAAATTATCCCACTGTTGCGTGGTATAATTTTCACGAGGATTTATATTCACGAGAAAAATTAAATCGCTGTCGCGCAGGTTTAAATTTTTGATTGTGTCCTGAACAGTGAAGTTTGAATATATCACAAGATAAAAATTTTTCGCCAATTCTTCAATGCAGTTTGAAAAATTTCTGTAAAGCGTAGGTTCGCCGCCGGTAACGTGTACCGATTCAACGGCGTTTTTCTTGCAAAAATCGATAAAAAAATTTAAATTGTCTGCGCTAATTTCTGCGCCGCTTTTATTTCCGGCAAAACAATATTTACAGGCAAGATTGCAACGTTCGGTTAATTGAATGGTTATTTCTCTCAAAAAATTTTTCCTCCAAACAATGACAAAGTGAAAGACAATTTTTGGTAACCGCTTGAATTGCCTTTCACTTTTCATTTTCAGCAAACTTTTCGCTTATTCTTTGTAGCAACAATCGCCCTTCCATTTTGCCGAACAAGTTTGAGGTCCATAAGCTTTTAATTCAGCGTCAAAGATAAGCTCTGTCATTTCAGGCATTTCAAATTTCATAAGGTATCACCTCCCAACTGATGTTATTTATATAAGCGGAAAAGTCCCCGCACTATATCAATTTAAATATTTTTCTGTAAAGCGTTTAATAATATCTTTTTGATAATCATCCATATAGCTTAAAATCTTTTGTTTTAATTCAACAGGAACGCCATAATAAGCACCGGCGATACTTCCTGTTATTGCAGCAATAGTATCGCTATCGCCGCCAATCGAAACGGCGTTGCGAATTGCATCTTCAAAATTTTTTGATTCAAAGAACGCCTTCATTGCTTGCGGCACGGAGCCTTGGCAAGTTGCATCAAATTTGTAATTGGCGCGTATTTCATCCAAAGTAAAATTCAACGTGTAATATTTTTCAGAAATGGTTTCAAATATTTCATTCATTGAAGAGCCTTTACGCGCCATAAAAATTGCCGTCGTAGTTGCCAGAGCTCCTTTAATTCCTTCGGGGTGATTATGTGTGACTTCAGTTACAATTTCAGCAATTTTTAACGCTTCGTCTAAATTTTTTCCGGCGTAGGCGCAGGGACTGACACGCATTGCCGAGCCGTTGCCAAAACTGCCGTAAGGTTTAGGGTTATCTGCAACAAGCCATTCTCTAAAATAAGTTCCGTAACCGACTGGATAAAGTTTTCCAAATTTTTGCATATGTTCAACGGCTAATGATGCAAGTTTTTTGTTATCGCCATCAGCTGACAAAATTGATTCTGCTATAGCTAATGTCATAATGCTGTCGTCAGTCAAATAAGATTCTTCGTTAAATAACTCAAAATCTTTGGTCTTAATATTTTTCCATTCAAATCTTGAGCCTATGCAGTCTCCAATGAATATTCCCCACATTTCAAGTACCTCCTTAAAATACCAAAATTATTTTATAGCTATAGGTAAAAGAATCAGGTTGCTCCGTGAGGCTCAAGGTAAGACACGCGATAAATTGTCAGAGGAGGCTGATATTTCGCCGCACTTTTTATTTGAAATTGAAACAGGGCAAAAAAGTATGACTTCAAACACAATCATAAATCTTGCAAAGGCTTTAAACGTTACGACAGATTTTATTTTATTGGGCGTAGATACGCCAACTGTAAAAGTTGAACCGTTGATAAAATCTGCTCCAATAGCAAAAATTGTTACTAATCTTGAGGGCTTGCCGCCTGAACAATTAAATTTAGCCGGACAATTTATAGAAATTTTTTCGGTAGGTGCGCGCACAAAACGAAAAGTTAAACGCTTGAGGTAATATTTTTTAAAATCAATGCGCCGACTGGACAAATTGCGGCGATTGACGCCCAATCTTCAATTTTAGTTTCGTCAATAATAATTTTGCCGCGCTCCAATTTTATTCCGCCGTTTTCTGATTCACTCGCGCAGGCTCCACAACGTACGCAAATTTTTTCGTCATATCCAATCAAAATAAAACCCCTGCACTAAAAAACACCTCAACAATTTATCGAGGTGTTAATTTTTTTTATTTAAGAAACTAATTCCCTAGTCCTTATTCCTTAGCCTTTAGCCCTTAAATTACATCATACCGGGCATACCACCCATTGGGGGCGGTGGAGGAGTAGGTTCAGGTTTATCTGCAACCAAAGTTTCGGTAGTAAGTACCATAGCTGCGATTGACGCCGCGTTTTGAAGTGCAGAACGTGTAACTTTCGCAGGATCTACAATACCGGCTTTAATCATATCAACATATTCATTTGTAAGCGCGTTAAATCCAACGCCTTTATCAGATTTTTTAACTGCGTCAACAACAACGCTGCCTTCTTGTCCTGCATTAGTCGCAATTTGGCGAACAGGTTCTTCAATAGCGCGTTTTACAATTTCAACGCCAACTTTTGCATCGCCTTCAAGTTTAATTTCGTCAAGCGCAGGAAGAATATCAATAAAGGTTGTGCCGCCGCCTGCAACAATACCTTCTTCAACAGCTGCGCGAGTAGCGTTGAGGGCGTCTTCAATGCGGAGTTTCTTTTCTTTCATTTCAACTTCAGTAGCCGCGCCAATTTCAATGACTGCTACGCCGCCCGCCAATTTTGCAAGGCGTTCATGAAGTTTTTCTTTATCAAAATCACTTGTGGATTCAGCAATTTGTTTTTTAATTTGAGCAACACGCGCCGCAATATCATTTTTATCGCCCGCGCCGTCAACAATGGTAGTTTCTTCTTTAGTGGAGCGAATTTGACGCGCTGTGCCTAAATCTGCAAAAGTTACGCTTTCAAGTTTGCGTCCAACTTCTTCACTGATAACTTGCCCGCCGGTAAGAATTGCAATATCTTCAAGGTTAGCTTTTCTTCTGTCACCAAATCCCGGAGCTTTAACTGCAAGTGCTTTAAATGTGCCGCGAAGTTTATTTACAACGATTGTTGCAAGTGCCTCGCCGTCAACATCTTCAGCGATAATTGCAAGCGGTCTGCCCTGTTTTACAATTTGTTCAAGGATAGGCATAATGTCAGCGATTGAAGAAACTTTTCTATCAGTTATCAAAATGTACGGGTCGTCAAGGACAGCCTCCATTTTGTCTGCGTCAGTAACCATGTACGGGGAAATGTAGCCTTTGTCGAATTGCATACCTTCAACAACCGTCATATTGGTTGTCATGGTTTTGGATTCTTCAACGGTAATAACGCCGTCTTTGCCGACTTTTTCCATTGCATCTGCGATAAGTTGTCCAATTTCATCATCGCCGGAAGAAATAGCGGCAACCTGTGCAATAGCGTCTTTGCCTTCGACTTTTTGTGCAGAATTTTTAATTTCTTCAACAAGTTTTTTAACAGCCGCCTCAATACCTTTTTTAATAATCATAGGATTTGCGCCGGCTGCAACATTTTTCATACCTTCACGAACAATAGCCTGTGCGAGGAGAGTAGCAGTAGTTGTACCGTCGCCGGCAACGTCATTTGTTTTGGTTGCAACTTCTTTGACGAGTTGCGCGCCCATATTTTCAAAATGATCTTCAAGTTCAATTTCTTTAGCGATGGTTACGCCGTCATTAGTAATTGAAGGTGCGCCGAATTTTTTTTCTAAAACAACATTGCGTCCTTTTGGACCAAGTGTAACTTTTACAGCATTAGCAAGAGCGTCAACGCCACGGCTAAGAGCGCGGCGGGCGTCTTCATTAAACAAAATTTCTTTTGCCATATAAAAATTTCTCCTTCGTCGAAATTTAAGGACTAGGGGCTAAGGATTAAGGACTAGGGATTTTCCCTTAGCCCTTAGCCCTTAATTCTTAATCCTTAATTAAAGAATTGCCAAAATATCGCTTTCACGAATTACCAAATATTCTTTATCGTCCACTTTGACTTCGCTGCCCGCGTATTTATTAAAAAGTACGTCTTGTCCGACTTCAACTTCAGGAACTGCGCGAGTACCATTATCAAGAAGTTTACCGGTACCGACTGCAACAACTTTACCTTTTTGCGGTTTTTCCTTTGAAGTCTCCGGCATTATAATACCGCTTTTAGTCTTGAGTTCGACTTCAGCGACTTCAATTACAACTCTGTCTCCGAGTGGTTTAATCATATTATCTTGCCTCCCAAATGGTTACAATTCAGCTTGCTTGCTGACAACTGCTATATGATAATTCCTTTTCGACAAAAAGTCAAGATTTTAGATTTTGGAAGAACTTTTTATAATGTGTTTTCTAAGTTTTATTTTAATTAAAAAGCTCAAAACGGGCTGAAATTTCTACGTAAACTCACTTTCAAAAGTTTTTATAATACTTTATACTAAAAATTTTTTGAAGGCGGCTTAAATTTAATTTTTTTTTGAATTTGCCGGAGAATGTTTGCAAATTTAAGATTTTGATAATTCCTTTGCGACAAAAAGTCAAGATTTTAGATTTTGGGAGAACTTTTTATAATGTGTGAAGTTTTGTTTTAATTAAAAAGCCCAAAACGGGCTGAAATTTCAACGTGAATGCACTTTCAAACTTTTTCACCTTTATTACCAAAAAGTTTTTGAAGGCGGCTTAAATTTGTTTTTTTATTTGCCGGAATTTTTGTGGCGTTGCTGATTATTTTTTATGTAAAATAAATGAAGGGAATATTTTACAGGGCGTCGAATAAGATTTTGTAAAAAATTTTTTGGAGGTTAATTTAATGGCTTTGAGAATAACTAATACAAAATATTATCCCAAATATCACATTGCGTCGCCCGGCGGCTGGATTAACGACCCCAACGGTTTTTGCTACTATAAAGGCGAATATCATTTGTTTTATCAGTACCATCCGCATACCGCGCAATGGGGACCAATGCACTGGGGACACGTTGTCAGCGAAGATTTAATACATTGGAACCATTTACCTATTGCACTTGCGCCGACTGAAGATTATGATCGCAACGGTTGTTTCAGCGGCAGTGCGATTGAAAATGACGGCAAACTTTATCTTGTTTACACCGGACACAGAGACACTCCGGAAATTCCTGAAGGTTTTAGACAAACTCAAAATATTGCAATTAGTGAAGACGGCGTACACTTTGCCAAAATTCCTGAAAATCCTGTTGCAGTAGCTCCTGAAGATGAACAAATTCACGTCGGCGATTTTAGGGATCCAAAAGTTTGGAAAAATGAAGAAAATGACAAATATTATATGGTTGTCGGTTCACGCACGCCCGACAGATTGACAGGGCAAATTGTGCTTTTTGAATCTGACGACTTGCTTAAATGGGACTACAAAAATATTATGGCGCGTGCTGAAGGCAATGAAGGTTTTATGTGGGAATGCCCCAACTTCGCCAATATTGAAGGGCACGATATTTTAATTATTTCGCCGCAAGGTATTAAACGCGAGCTTAACAAATATATGAATGTATTTCAATCCGGCTATTTCATGGGAAGGGTTGACTACGAAAAAGGAATTTACATTCACGGCAAATTTGAACTTTTGGACTACGGCTTTGACTTTTACGCGCCGCAAATTACTGAGGCTCCCGACGGGCGCACGCTTATGATTGGCTGGGCTGATATGTGGTACAACATAATGCCGGAACAAGAAGACGGCTGGGCAGGTATGATGTCTGTACCGCGTGAAATTCACGTCAAAAACGGCAAAGTTATTACCACGCCGGTTAAGGAATTGGAAAAATTGCGCACTGCCGAAATTTCCTACGAAGATAAAAGTTTTTACAAGCCAATGAAATTTGACGGCGTAAGCGGAGACAGCGGCGAATTAGTTTTGGAAATTGATTTAACAGAAACTAAAGAATTTGAAATTTACCTGCGCGCCTCCAAAGATAAAACTCAAAAAACTGTCCTTTCATACAATAAGGCGTTGGAACTTTTCAAATTTAATCGTGATGACGCGGGCGCGGGCGGCGACGGCGAACGTGAATGCCCCGTTCCTGCCGCCGATAAAATGAAACTTCAAATTTTCCTTGACCGTTCGTTGGTTGAAATTTTTATTAATGATGGCGAAAAGGTTATGACTTCCAGAATTTACCCTCGCGCAGATTCAACTGATATTATCTTTGTACCAAAAGACGGCGCGTTCAAAATTGACAGCTTGAAATTTTATGAATTGGGCGTCGGTATTCCGCAACCTGTCATTGATTAATATTTTTTCCACAATAAAAAATTAAACTCCGGCTGAATTGGTCGGAGTTTTTTTGTTGCAGAAAAATATTTTTATGTTAAAATAAATTAGGTGATTAATTTGGATGTAACTTTTGAACTTGGCGAATACAAATTTGTTTGGGATTCTGAAAAAGCCGAAATAAATTACAAGAAACATAAAATTCATTTTGAAGATGCAGCGTTGGTATTTTTTGATGAAAATTTAATTGATGATTATGATGAAATTCACAGTGACAACGAAGACAGAATAAAAATTATCGGCAGAGTTGATAAAATTTTGACGGTAATTTATACTGAACGCGGCGATTTAAACAGAATTATTTCAGCGCGAACTGCTACTAAAGATGAGGTGAATAGATATTATGAACAATTTGATTATTAATGGAGTAAAGGTCAGTGAAGAACAATTTAATAGAATAAAGGCAATTCGACAACTTCCAGATAACGAAATAGATTTTAGCGATATTCCGCCAATTTCAAAGGAAGAATTGAAAAAATTTAAACCTGCGCGACTTCGCCGAAAAAAAGCTGAAAAAGTTGCAAGCTGAAAAAT
>CALGGV010000344.1 GCA_937915725.1 uncultured Selenomonadales bacterium | reverse complement strand
AAGCCCTTTCTTTTGTTTTAGATAAAAAACCATTAGGGATTATTGGTAAAGCCCAAATTTTGCCTAAAAAGTAGTTTTTATTTTTTGGAAAAAATTTTTACAGATTTTGGAGAAAAAATGACGCGGCTAAAAAATTCACGGCTTGAAAAATTTTGAAATAGAATCTTTACTCTAAATATTTTCCAATACCGCCAAAAAGGCGGAAAATATCAACGTAGCAAGCCCTTTTTTTTGTTTTAGATAAAAAACCATTAGGGATTATTGGTAAAGCCCAAATTTTGCTTAAAAATCAGTTTTTATTTTTGGGAAAAAATTTTTACAGATTTTGGAGGAAAAATGACGCGGTTAAAAAATTCACGGCTCGAAAAAGAACGCGGCTACATTATAAAAAGCGGCGCACAAATTAAATTTGCGCTTGTTTACCCCAATTTTTACAACGTCGGAATGTCAAATTTGGGGATTCACATAATTTATCAACTTTTAAATTCAATGCCAAATGTTTCGTGCGAAAGATTTTTTTTGCCGGAAGTTTTAAGCGTGGAAACTCAAACGCCGCTGAATAAATTTGACGTGATAGGCTTTGCAGTTTCATTTGAGCAAGATTATTTCAACGTGGTGAAAATGTTGCAACTTGCAAAAATAAAAATCCGCGCCGCCGAACGTACAAAATTTGACCCAATAATAATTGCGGGCGGACCTTGTGCGACTTTTAATCCGGAGCCGCTGTCATTAATTTTTGATGCGTTTGTAATTGGTGAAGGCGAAGTAATTTTGCCGCCGTTTATCGAAGTTTTGAAAGAAAATTTGCCGCGCCTTGAAACTCTGGAAAAAATTTCTCAAGTTGCCGGTATGTACGTTCCAAAATTTCTTGAGTGCGAATATAACTTTGACGGCACAATTAAAAATCACTATTGCCTCTTGCCTACTGCCTACTGCCTAAAACGTCAATGGTTAAAAAATCTTGACGAATTTCCCGCGCACTCCGTAATTATCACTGACAATACAGAATTTAATATGTACTTGATAGAAACTGCGCGCGGTTGCGGACACCATTGCAGATTTTGTATGGCGGGCTATTGTTTCAGAAAACCGCGTAACCGTTCGCTTGAAATTTTAAAGGCTGAAGTTGACGCCGCCAAAAAATTTGGTAAAAAAATTGGATTAATGGGCGCGGCAATTTCAGATTATCCGCAGATTAACGAACTTTGCAAATATATTCTTGATTCAAATTTAGAAATGTCAGTTGCGTCATTTCGCGCAGATTCAGTTACAAAAGAATTGGTTACAGCGTTGGTAAAAAGCGGCTTGAAAACTTTGACTGTTGCGCCTGAAGTTGGTAGCGAAAAAATGCGCGCCGTTGTCAATAAATCTATTACTGAAGAAAATATTTTTACGGCGGTTGAATTGGGAATTGCGGCTGGACTGAAAAATTTCAAGCTTTATTTTATGGTAGGCTTACCTTTTGAAGAATTGGCTGACGTTGAGGAAATTGTCAACTTGACAACGCGGCTAAAAAAATTTGTCGGCAGTTGCAAATTAACTTTAAGCGTCAATCCTTTTGTACCAAAACCTTTTACGCCGTTTCAATGGGCGAAATTTGCAGACAAAAAATATCTGAACGCGGCACTAAAAATTTTAAAAAACGGCTTAAAAAATTTGCGCGGCGTCGAAATAATTTCAGAATCAATAAAATCAGCTGAAGTGCAAGCGATTTTGGCGCGTGGCGATAGACGAATTGCAGAATTTGTAATACAATCTGATTCACCGCAAAGATTTTTACAAGTCCTGCGCGAAAATCAAATTGACGAAAATTTTTATTTGAGGGAACGGGCGGCTGACGAAATTTTGGCGTGGGATTTTTTGGATATGGGATTCAGTAAAAAATATCTTCGCGCAGAATTTGAACGGGCGGCGGCTTTAAAATCTACGCCCGCTTGTTTCGACGGCTGCAAACGTTGCGGAGTTTGTATCTAAGGATTAGGGAAAAAACCAGCTCCTAGCCACTATATCCTATTCCCTAAAATTTCGACAAAGGAGAAAATTTAATGAGCTATTTTATAAGGCGAAATGAACAAAATCTTTGGCACGGGAAATTTTCAACTTTTCCTGAAGATTTAGTTATACATGCAATTTCTACAAAAATTGGCGGCTACAGTCAAAAACCTTTCGACAGTTTGAATTTGGCGTTGCACGTCGGCGATAATGCGGAAAATGTTTTGGCTAATCGAAAAAAATTTATTCAATCTCTCGGCTTTAACCTTGAAGATATTGTCACGCCTAATCAAGTGCATGGCGATAAAATTTTCAAAGTCGAAGAAATTCACAGAGGGCGCGGCAGTCAAAATTATTCTGATTCAATCGAAAAAACCGACGCCCTTATTACAAATGTAAAAAATTTGCCGCTGATGCTGTGTTTTGCAGATTGTGTACCTATTCTTTTTGTTGACACTGAAAATTTGGCGGTAGGAATTGCGCACGGCGGCTGGAAAGGTACTATGAAAAAAATTGCCGCCAAAACTTTTCTTGCAATGAAGGAAAATTTCGGTACGAAGGTTGAAAATTGTTTAGTTGGAATTGCGCCTTCCATTGGTCCTTGTTGTTATGAAATTGGCGAAGAAGTTAAAAAAATTTGCGCTGAAACTTTTCCCAAAAATCCGGAATTAATCATTGAACGCGACGGCAAAAATTTTCTTGATTTATGGCAGGCAAATAAAATTCAGCTTATGGAAGTCGGCTTGCCGGAAAAAAATATTGACGTTGCGGGCGAATGTACTTGTTGCAATTCAAACTGGTATTTTTCTTACAGGGCGGCGCACGGCGAAACAGGGCGAATTGCGGCGGTTATAGGGATTAGGGGCTAAGGGTTAGGGATTAAGGACTAGGGATTAAGGACTAGGGATTAAGGACTAGGGATTAAGGACTAGGGAAAAAAAACTAGCCCCTATATCTTAGAGTATGTTAACAAATGGAAGATTAAAAGGCGCGTTATACGCCCGCCGCACTCCGTTTTTGCCTGTAACGCTGAAGTTTCTGTAACGCACTCAAACGCGGCACATACTTTAAATTTCTGAAATGTTAAACGCGAAAAACACAGGCGGGCGAAGATTCTTTCTTTTGGTAGGGTTTTCTTTCTTCTAAAGAAAGAAAAGCCGACTTGTTAATTTTTAAATCTTTGTAAAAAAATCCTAGTCCCTAAAAATCGACCGAAGGGAGCTTTAAAGAATGTCAAAAATTTTAGAAACGCCGTACGGCACGCGGGATTTTTTACCACGCGAGGCAGCGGCAAAACGTGCGATTGAAAGTCGATTAGCAAAACTTTTTTCAGAATTTGGTTACGAAGAAGTTGTAACTCCGACAATGGAATTTTTGGAAACTTTGACAAATTCCGGCGGGCAGGAAATTGAATCAAATTTATTTAAAATGTTCGACCAAGATAACCGCACGCTTGCACTTCATCACGAAATGACAACGCCCATTGCGCGGCTTTTTATGAGCAGATTAAAAAATTCTCCACTGCCCTTGAAACTTTCCTACAATACAAGCGTTTTCAGATTCAGAAAAAATCAGCCGGAGCGACAATGTGAATTTTATCAAGCGGGCGTTGAACTTTTGGGCGTATCGAATGCCTTTGCAGACGCCGAAATTATCGCCCTTGCCGCGCAATGTTTGAAAGTTGCCGGCTTAAAAGATTTTACAATTTGTTTAGGGCAGGTTGAATTTGCTAACGGGTTAATGGAAGAAAATAATCTTTCAGCCGCCGTAAAATCCGAAATTAAAAACGCCATTGAACATCATAACATTGTTGAACTTGAAAAAATTGTTGATGCTTTAAATTTAGAAAAAAGCGCGGCTGATTCTCTCAAAAAAATTCCTAAACTTAACGGCGGAATTGGAATTTTAGAAAAAGCCCGCGCACTTGCCAAAAATAAAAAATCCCTCGACGCAATTAATAATTTGCAAGAAATTTACAAATTCGCCGAAATTTACGGCGTTGCAGACAAAATTATTTTTGATTTGGGGATTATTCGGGATTTTGAATATTATACCGGAATGGTTTTTGAGGCTTACGCGCCGAATGTTGGTTACAGTTTGGCGGGCGGCGGCAGGTACGATAATATGTTGAAAGATTTTGACATTGGTCTAACTTGCCCGGCTACAGGATTTGCACTTGGAATTGAAAGAATTTTGACGGCTTGCGAACGGCAGGGAATTTCTAACGACGTTCAAAATAAAAATATTTAT
>CALGGV010000343.1 GCA_937915725.1 uncultured Selenomonadales bacterium | reverse complement strand
CCTAAAAGTGCAGAAAGTGAAGTAGCCGCACTGCCCATTGAAATATTTCCAATTTCGCCGAGTGCGTCTTTTTCAAGGTCTGAAAGTAAATTACTGGAATCATCGGGTTCATCGGGGTTAAATTCTTCTTCCCCGCCGCTGTCATCGTCATCACTGCCGCCGGCTGCCGCCAAAAGCGCGTCTATTTCAGCTTGCGATAATTCATTGTACATTAGCGTTATCTTCCTCCTCCGGATTTACGACGCGCGTTATTTGCACCGCCATTTTTTTACCAAATGTGCCCGGTCTACAGTAGAATTTTGCATTTGATCCTACGCGACAAGGTAAATCGTCTTTTACTTTTGTACCGAGTTGCAGTACGTCTCCAAATCCCAGCATTAAAAATTCTTTAATTGTAATTTGAACTTCCCCAACTTCGACAATGAAGGGGACTTCAGTTTTTTCCAATTTTGATTGAATAATTGCAACTTGATTTTCAGTTTCACTTTTGGAAATTGAAGAGGCAACCCAGAAAGTTGTTGTCAATTTTGACATAATCGGCTCTAGTACAAGGTAAGGTATACAAATATTCATAATTCCTTCAGTATCGCCGATTCTAAGTTGAAGTGTGATAATAACAACCATTTCACTTGGTGTAACAATTTGCATAAATTGCGGATTAGATTCCGTTGTTTCCAAAAAAGGATTCATTGGCGTAACATTTGACCAAGCGTCTTTAAAGTGATTCATTGCGGCGGTAACAAAACGGCGCATAACTGCATCTTCAATTTCTGTAAGTACGCGGGTTTTTATTTGAGTATTGCCGTCGCCGCCAAAAACTCTGTCAATATAAGCGAATGCTATTGCCGTATCAAATTCCAAAATTATATTGCCCTTTAAAGGCGGAACGCCTAGCACGCTTATAAAGCTGGGATTTGCTACAGACTGCACAAATTCTTGATAGGTTAATTGCTCAACTGAGGCAACGTCAACGCTAATCAGCGTCCTTAAATGAGTGCTAAGGTACGTATTCAAAAGGCGGGCAAAACTTTCGTGTAACATATACAAAGTACGAATTTGATCTTTAGAAAATTTATCGGGGCGTTTAAAATCGTAAACTTTGATTTTTCTTGTATCTGCCTCTTGTTTAGCCTCTTCAGCATTTACCGTGCCATCCATAACACCGGCAAGTAGAGCATCAATTTCAGCCTGACTTAATACATCCGGCAATCTGTACTCACCTCTCTTTCTTCAGC
>CALGGV010000342.1 GCA_937915725.1 uncultured Selenomonadales bacterium | reverse complement strand
GCATATTCAAGTTGTTCAGGAATTTTTGCATTGACGGGAACAACCACAACTTCAAACGGAGCAATAGCCCGCGCCCAAATAATTCCGTCCGCGTCGTTGTTTTGCTCAATCGCCGCCGCCATTGTGCGCCCGACGCCAATACCGTAACAACCCATTTCAAAATATGTTTCTTTGCCGTTTTCGTCAAGGAAAGTTGCATTTAAAGCCTTGCTATATTTATTTCCTAAAGTAAAAACCTGCCCAACTTCAATACCGCGCGTCATTTTGAGTTTTGCGCCGCAATGTGGACAAGGATCGCCCGCCTGTACCATTCTAATATCAGTTACAATAATTTTTTCGGCGGGGAAATCCCTTTTCGGCGTGACGTTGATAAAATGTTTGTCAACTTCATTTGCGCCGGCAACCGCGTTGTACATTTCCATAACCGTTGAATCGACAACGATAATCGCGCCGTCTTTCAAATTAATTGGACTCATAAAACCCGCCGCGCCGCCAACTGCAGTAATTGCAGATTCTTCAGCCATATGTAAATGGAGCGCACCCTCAACCGCGTTCAAAACTTTAATTTCGTTTACTTCGTGGTCGCCGCGCACAAACGCCAAAATTAATCTGCCGTCGTCATCTTGAAAGGCAACGGCTTTAATTGTTTTTTCGATTGGTACATTGAGAAAATTTTTTACCATTTCTATTGTATGACAATTCGGCGTTTCAACTTTTTCAAGCGGTTTTAATTCTTCGACTTCAGCTTTAATAATTTTAAGCTCGGCTTTTTCGTCGCTTGCCGCGTACTCGCAATTTTCACAATAAGCAATGGAACTTTCGCCGCTCTGTGCTAAAACTGTAAATTCGTGCGAATGCCCGCCGCCTATTGCGCCGTTGTCAGCCTCAACCGGGCGAAATTTCAAGCCGCAACGCGTGAAAATATTTGTGTAAGCATCATACATTTTTTGGTAAGAAATATTCATACCGGCAATATCTTTATCGAAAGAATATAAATCCTTCATGACAAATTCACGGCTGCGCATAAGTCCGAAACGCGGGCGAATTTCATCACGATATTTATTTTGCATTTGGTACAGCAACAGCGGCAACTGTTTATGGGAGCGAACTTCGCCGCGAATCAAAGTAGTTATCATTTCTTCGTGAGTTGGTCCGAGACAAAATTCCCGCCCGTGTCTGTCTTTAAGGCGCATCATTTCGTCGCCGTAAACTGCCCAGCGTCCGGATTCTTGCCAAATTTCCGCCGGTTGAGTTATCGGCATCATTAATTCTTGCCCGCCCTTAGCGTCCATTTCTTCACGAATTATTTGCATAATTTTTTTCATTGTGCGCCACGCCAA
>CALGGV010000341.1 GCA_937915725.1 uncultured Selenomonadales bacterium | reverse complement strand
GAATATTGACGCAAGCCGGGTTTGGAAATGCGCTGAATGCCGGTAATGACTTTTTCACGTTCTGCGCCGTACTTTAAAAAGACCGTGAGAATGCCTTGTTTGTTGTCCTGCGCGAAGGTGTAGTCTTTAATAAAACCTTCCTGCTTGAGTACTTCCGCAATAGCGGTTTTAATTTTCGAGCCAGGAATTTCAACTTTGTCATGATAGACAGAATTAGCATTGCGAATGCGAGTAAGCATATCAGCAATAGGATCAGTCATTGCCATAAGTAACCGATATCCTCCCTTCAAAAAATTACCAACTGGATTTAGTAATACCGGGAATAGCTCCGGCATAAGATTGTTCACGGAAACAAATACGACACATATCGAATTTTCTAATATAGCCGTGCGGACGCCCGCAAATTTTGCAACGATTGTATCTGCGCGTTTTGAATTTAGGTTCTTTTGACCATTTTTCGATTAAAGCTTTTTTAGCCATTTGATAAACACCTTCCCTGCGAATTAATGAATAAGAGAATATAATCAAGCATTAGCAAACGGCATCCCCATTAAAGCAAGAAATTCTCTAGCCTCTTCATCAGATTTAGCCGTAGTAACAATGATAATATCCATACCGCGGATTTTATCGATTTTATCATATTCAATTTCAGGGAAAATTAATTGTTCTTTGATACCGAGGGCGTAATTGCCGCGCCCGTCGAAAGAGTTGCGATTGACGCCGCGGAAGTCACGAACGCGGGGAAGAGCGATATTCATAAATTTATCAAGAAATTCATACATACGTTCGCCGCGCAAAGTAACTTTGCAACCGATAGCCATACCTTTACGCAATTTCCAAGCGGCTAAAGATTTTTTGGCACGAGTAATGACGGGTTTTTGACCGGCAATGGTGGTTAAATCATTGACAGCGGCGTCAAGGGCTTTACTGTTGCCGACGGCATCGCCGCAGGCAATATTGATAACGATTTTTTCAAGTTTAGGGACTTGCATAATATTTTTGTAGTTAAATTTTTGAGAAAGAGCGGAAATAACGTCAGTCTTATATTTTTGCAAAAGTCTGTTCATGGTACACCACCTTTACAGTATAGATTCGCCGCATTTTTTGCAGACGCGGAGATTTTTACCGTCAACGATTTTATGTGCAATACGGGTAGGTTTATTGCAAGCGGGGCAAACGAGCATAACTTTGCAAACGTCAAGGGGCATTTCCTTAGGAAGGATACCGCCTTGAGGAGCCTTGAGGCTGGGTTTAGTATGACGTTTAACTTTGTTGACATCTTCGACAATGACTTGAGACTTTTTGGGGAAAGCTTGAATGATTTTACCCTGTTTACCTTTATCTTTGCCGGAAAGCACAACAACAGTATCGCCCTTTTTAAGGTTAAGCTTATTCAAATTAAAGCACCTCCGGAGCGAGGGAAATAATTTTCATAAAATCAGCGTCGCGGAGTTCACGAGCAACGGGACCAAAAATACGAGTACCGCGGGGGGTTTTATCGTCTTTAATGAGAACGGCGGCGTTTTCGTCAAAACGAATATAGGAGCCGTCTTGGCGGCGAAGACCTTTTTTGGAACGAACGACGACAGCTTTAACAACATCGCCTTTTTTGACTTGCCCGCCGGGGGCAGCAGATTTAACGCTGGCAACGATAATATCGCCGATATTGGCGTAACGACGGAAGGAGCCGCCGAGAACGCGGATACACATTAAATCTTTTGCGCCGGTATTATCAGCCACGTTCAACATAGTTTGCTGTTGAATCAAGAAAAATTTCTCCTTTCAATCAAAGTTTTAGGTAGTAATAAAGAGGCAGTAGGAAATTGAAAAACTCTTGGCTCTTGCCTCTTGCCTCTTGCCTAATGCCTATTGCCTTTACTTAGCTTTTTCGACGATAGAGACAAGACGCCAACGCTTATCTTTAGAGAGGGGGCGAGTTTCCATAATTTGAACACGATCCCCAATGTGAGCCTGTTCGTTTTCGTCGTGAGCCTTAAATTTAATGGTACGTTTAACGGATTTTTTGTAAAGTTTGTGCTGAACGAGTTCCTCAATGGCAACAACGATAGTTTTTTGCATTTTATCAGAAACAACTTTACCGATACGGGTTTTACGCTCATTGCGTTTAGATTCGCTCAAAAATTTCTCCTCCTTCCTTAATTCAGGTTGAATATTATGGGATTTTTAACTAGACCCTAGCCCTTAATGCCTAATGCCTACTGCCTAATGCCTCTTGCCTTTAGTCCTTAGTCCTTAATTCAGGTTGAATATTATGGGATTTTTAACTAGACCCTAGCCCTTAATG
>CALGGV010000340.1 GCA_937915725.1 uncultured Selenomonadales bacterium | reverse complement strand
TTATGTCAAGTTCACGTTGTTTTTATTCTTCCTCGCGTTGAAGTATCTCGACTTGTCGTTGCTCTGCTTTTTCGGTTGTTTCTTTGCGTTTTTTTCTTCAGCGTCAAGGCGTTTATAAAATGAGTCGTAATTTTGCTTAAATAAAGTGTAGATTTTTATGTCAAGTTCACGTTGTTTTTATTCTTCCTCGCGTTGAAGTATCTCGACTTGTCGTTGCTCTGCTTTTTCGGTTGTTTCTTTGCGTTTTTTTCTTCAGCGTCAAGGCGTTTATAAAATGAGTCGTAATTTTGCTTAAATAAAGTGTAGATTTTTTTGAATGTTTTCATCGGTTTTATCAAGCTGGTAATGAGAGGCGATAATATCAGCGGCGAAAATAATAGTTCCGTCGACCTTTTGATATTCTGTCGGTTGTGTTTCGCTTTTAATGGTCAATTTAGTGCCGTCTTCAGCATAAATTTCAAAGTCATCGCCTTGAACAAAATTTAATTTTTTTAAAACATCAGTGGTAGTCAAATTTAAAATAGACTCAGTAATTTTTGGATTTTCCTGAGTGTTTCTAGAAAAAACGAACAGAAAAAATCATAGAAAAAAACAGTTTAGAATCAGGACGAGCAGAAAAAGCGTAACCAACAGTTTTTTAGTACACAAGTCTTTAACAATGGCGAGCCCAGATTTTATTTGGAGCAATAAATCTTAGTTCTAATAGAATGAATGTTAAATTTAGTCATTATAAGCCCATTGCTGGAATTTTTATCAACAGGATTAAAGTGCAAAGAGAATCTGTACTCGCGCCAAATTTTAGCATTTATTTTTTGTCCGTCAAAACGAGAAAGGTCGCATCAGAATAGGTTTCAAGCTTATTGATCAGATAAGGCACAACAAAGGAAAAATGATAATCTCTTTTTTAGAGTGCCCGTATTACGCAGGGAAACAAAAGTATAAATTCAGTACAGGAAATTGTGTGAAAATTTTATAACGCCGAAAATATTATCGGTGCGGAAGAGTATAAAGTGGAAGAAGAAAATTTAGAGCGAGTGCTGGAATTTTTACAAATGCAAGGATTGATAGAAAGTGACACAGATGAATTACAAAAATATTGGTAATGCAAATGTGGCTTGTGGAAATAAAAATGAAGACAAAATTAAATTCGTTGTTGCCAACATATGCTGAAGAAATTACAGCGTGATTGTTTAAAGAATTGCAGGTCGTGTATCACGGGAGCGACAATTCCAATAGAAACAATTCTAAAGAGTGAATTTTGTATATGGTAAAGAAAGAGGTGGGGCAAAAAATCTGGCTGGAAATATCATACAAAGATTATTCACACGGTAAATTTTTAATCGAAACTGAAGATTATGAATTAGCTAAGACCGGAACAGTCGCAGAATTTTATAGAATCCGCCAAAATTATTGATTCAAAAGAAATGTTGGAGCAGATAAAAATAAAAAGTAAAAAATTAGCAGAAGTTATGGAAAAATTTGAGCAGGAAGAAATAGCATATCTGTCTCAACATTCGGAATGATTGGCGCAGTAAGTGAAAAATGATATAATAACAAAAATGGAGCTGATGAAAGAAAATGATAGAAGAAAAATATCTTGAAACTTTGAAGAAAATGCGACTGATAGATGATACATTTTTTAGCGCGTTTTTTGACAATAACGAGGAAGATGTGGAATATATCTTAAGAATCATATTAGAAAAATCCGACTTGAAGGTAATAAAAGTTCAAACGCAAAAAAGCGTCGAAAATATTTATGGACGTTCTGTCCGCTTTGACGTTTTTGCAACGGATGACGCGGGCAAGCTGTACAATATCGAAGTACAGAGAACAGATGCAGGAGCGGTACCGACACGGGCGCGGTACAATTCGTCAATGCTGGATTATCATAAATTAAAGAAAAAAGCGAAATATAATGAACTGCCTGAAACTTATGTGATTTTTTTTACTGAAAACGATGTATTGAAGTCCGGCGAGAAAATTTATCACATTGACCGCGTAATCAGAGAAACTCAAAAACTTTTTGAGGATGGCACACATATTATTTACGTGAATGGAGCATTCAAGGGAGAAAAAGGGCAACCATTAGATGATTTAATTCACGATTTTTTTTGTGACAAGCCGGAAGAAATGAGACACCGCCAACTGGCAGAGCGCGTTGAATTTTTAAAAAGTAATAAAATTGGGGTGAAAAAAATGAGTAAAATAATCCAAGAAGTCTTTAAAGAGGAATTGGAAGAAAAGAAAAAATCAACGTTACTTGAAAATATTCGTAAAATGATGAAGAAATTAAATATGACGGCACAACAAGCAATGGATATTCTTGAAGTACCAGTTGAAAAGCAAAAAGAATATGTAACATTAATTTAGGGAGTACTCAAATTGAACGCCGTCGCCGTTGAAAACGCGCCCGCTAATTATCGCCAAACAGTTATAATCGTCAAGCTCCAAATATTTTTTGTCTTCAGACGTGGCAAGTTTGGTAGTCATTTTGCGCTTGCTTGTCATAATTTTCATTTTGAGTACGTTTTCAAGATAATCATAAATCGAATTTGTAGCAATTTCCTCTGTCAAACCATGCGCGGCTAATATTAGGAAATAATTTTTGTTGAAAATTAAAGCCTTGCCGTTGACATAACAAACGCGACGCACGTCATAAAGTGCCGCTCCGACTTTAAAACCTGTTCCTAATCGCCGCCTCTTTGAAAGATTCAATCCCGCCAATTTTAAAAACATTTCTTGTAACCGGCTCATAAATTACACGGAAGCGTCGCCCTTGCTACTCAATTTAAATTATCATCAAAATATTTCCAATGATAACCGCCGGATTTATTTTGTTTTATTTATATTTTCCTTGAAGTATGCTCTAATTTTTTTCACGAATCAACGATAAAAATTCAGGATTAGAAATTTTATTATTTATGTCAGAAATTAATTTTTCAGGCGATTTAAATACCGGTTTAATTTTTGTTACACGGTTTATATAGTTGTGCTATAATCAATCATATTCTTCTGTTCATCATCAAAATTAAAAAATATATGGCTAAGTGATTCAGATAAAATTGAAAGAATACTACGCCCCGCCGGTATGTAAACTATTTCTTTGTCGTCATTAAAAAGTTCGCTTGTTTCCTTGTGTAGTTTTATTCTGTCTTTAGGAGTTAATTTAACATCAAAAAATTTTCTACACCAATTTTGAATTTTTCCACTAATTTTTATAAGTTGGTTGTATTTCAATTCGACGGTAATAAAAAAATTCAGCCGGTACTTATTTTGCTCCTAATCTTTTAAAACTTAATTTTGTTGCCGACGTTCCAAATAAGGCAATTCCAACGCCGGCTTTACCGAGCCATTGTTAAAGATTTATGCACTAAAAAAATTGTTGGTTATGCTTTTTCCGCCCGGCCGGATTCTAAACTGTTTTTTTCTATGATTTTTTCTGTTCGTTTTTTCGAGAAGGACTCACTTTGTACTCTATAAAAAGTTTTGGGCTAATGTGGTAAGAAAAGACAGGGCGCGGCTTTTTATTGAGGGTTGTGGTAACAGCGTAGCCAAAATTCAATCTGCCGAATTACAAACCGCAACGTACAAATTGCTCTGATTTATCTGGAATCGCCACCGCCACTTTTTTTATTGCCAAATACTCCAATTTCTTTTATAATTCGATTGGTGATTATTATACAAATTACAAGGTGTATAAAAATAGTAGCTTATTTGCTCGGTTGTGAAAGTCATAATGTATCACTTTCAGACGAACAAAAAAATTTATTAACGGATTTTAATTCTTTGCGCATTAAACATTCGGCGGCAGTATAAATATAAAAAAGCACTAGTGTTATTTTGTAGGAGTGAAATTATGAAATTACCTAATGTTTACGGTTCGGCGGTAAATCTGGGCAAAAGGCGGCGAAAATCATAACTGTAGGCTGAATTGAAGACGGTGATTATAACGAAAATCCTTTTAACTTAGCAACGCGGGAAGTTACTTTTGCTGATTTATAGTGCGCTTTATTTTAAAATAATTTCTTAATTGGAGTTGAGCTTATGTTAAAAAAAATTTTGGCATTGGTATTGGCTTTAATTTTTGCAATAAATTTTTCTGCTGTAACCTGCGCAAAAACTCCTGAAGAAAAAGAGGCAAAAAAAGAGGCTAAACTCCTAAAAAAACAAGAAAAAATTTTGGCGAAAGTTTACCGTAAAACTAACATTTTAAAAGTAAAAGAATGGGCAGAGGGCGGCGATACTCAAGCGCAATTTATTTTGGCGTATGCAATGGAGCACGGACAGCGCGTCAAGAAAGATAAAAAATCTGCCGCCGAATTGCTGGCACAAGTCAACGATTCCAGTCCGGATTTAGTAAAAAATTTTATCCCGCTTGAGTTTTACAAAAAAAAAGTTGATTTATCGCACTTGTACGGATTGGCGGCTTGTCATTCTCAAGTTGGAGAGTATATCAAACAAAATTTTGAGGATGTAATTCGTTGGGCAGAATTGGGCGCGTCAGAATATGATACTTTATCTTTTGCCGTGCTTGCCTCATCTTATTACACGGGGCGCGGCGTCGGACAGGATTTTAACAAGGCGATTGAATATGCAAAAATGTCAATGAAATATTCTAAAAAAAAGCAATTTGAACCCATTGCACTTTATATTTTGTCAGACGCCTATGCAAAAGGTAACGGCGTCAATAAAGATTTGAAAAAAAGCGTTTTCTACTCTGATTATTTAAAATTGGTAACTCAACCGAAAATCGATAAACGACGTGATAAAAATGCAAAAAAATTGGAAAAGCAGGCGGAATAAATGGGAATATTCGACAGCGATTTTGAAATAGAAAATTACATTCGGCAAAGAATACCGGAGCTTGATAATTTGGAAAATAGAGAACTTTTTAAGGCGATTGTCGGCAATTCTATACTGGAGCTTTATAATCACGTTAAAAGCGAATATGCCGCGCTTGAACAAAGAGTTTTTGCTGAAACTCCGCGTGCATTGCGCTTGCCGGATTTAATTACTTGCGTTGTTCCCGCCGACAAATACGACGTTACAGATTCTGAAATGTTCCCAATTTTTCCGGAAGATTTAGATAGAGTTGAAATTAACGCGCCGGAAATGATTTACAATGTCAAAAACGGCAGAGAATTTTTTTTATATACCTGTATGATTAAGGCAGATTTTCTGGAACTGAAAAAATTAATGAACGCCCCGCGCAGATTTTCCGGCGTAATTGAAAATGAATACGGCGAAACTCCGGCAGAATTTATTTTGAAACCGAATGAACGCTACAGAAAAAAACTTGAGGAAATTTACGATATTGCAAAGTTAAATTATTTGCCGTGGCGCAGTCTTAACGCCGCTTATTTTTACAAACTTTTTGATGTTTACGTTGTCTCGGTTGAAGATTGGGACGATCAGTTGGAAGTTAAAAAAGTTACCGCCGAATTTGATGAATTTAGCGATAGAATTTTATATAATCCGTTGCCGCTGTGGAATGTTCGCCCCGTTATAATTAAAGCCAATTCTTATCCTCAACCCGCCGTTGACAGAAAATATTTTGAGCATTACCTTTACAAAAAACAATTCACTGAAGGCTATGAATATTTATTGCGGCATTCAGATTTTGTCATTAGAAATATTTTGCGGCAGGACGGCGATTGGTACATAATTTGCGATAGTGATTTACCCGGCGATTGGGAATTTTACGAATTTGCCTCCGCGCCAAATGAAAAAAATTATTCCAACCCGCTAATCAGCAACGAACAAAATTCAAGTTTTTCACGTGATATGATTGAATATTTCGGGCAAAGAATTAAGACGCGGACGGAGCTTATAAGGTTTTTTAATTCTTTCAAGTGCAGTGAATATTTAAGTTTCGTTGATGCAAAAGTTATTGACAAGGCACTCAAACTTGAAACTTATTCTACAGAAAAATTTATAGATTACGAATACCGCACCGGCGATAGGGCGCAATATTTAGAATTTGCATTTCGCCCGCATGACGAAGATTTTTATTTGAATCGTGATTTAATGAGCTTTTTAATTACGGAAATTCAGCATTTGTTTCCGGAATATCAATGCGTTGGAAAGTTGGTGTAACGTGAATTTTATTTGGGATATAGTTTTACAGGCGGCGCAGGATAATTTTGAATCGCAGAAATTATTTTTCAAGCCGGCAGAAAGTTTTAGCCCGTATTACGAACAATCTTTCAGTTGCATTAATCAAAAAAATGTTGACAGCGCAGAAATTGAAATAAATCCTTTAATGAGGTTTACGGCGATTTTTGAATATATTCTTCATCCGGACGTAATGAATTTAGTTTTTGCAGAACAGCGGCAATTTATTTTGTTTTACTTCGATTTAACGGCGCACATTTTGGCTGAAATTGATTTATGTCACGGAATGACGAAACGTGAATTTTATATCAGAAAAATTCGCCGCGAAGTTTTAGATGGAATTTATGGCGAAACTGCGCGAGAAGGTATGGAACAACTCAAACGCGATAAACAAATTGCGGTTGCAGATGAACTTTTGCGCGTCATTGAAGTTGGCTCCAGCGTACATTCATTTTGCCACATTATGAAACAAATTTTTAAAGGCTGCATAATTTATCAAAGCCGCGCTCATCCCCAAAAATTGTACGTTTATTTTGGCAGGGAACGTGATGAACAACTTCAAAAACAATGGCAAATGTTGCGTGAAACTTTTTTGCCGCTTGATATTGAAGTGAAAGAATTTTGGGCTGAACATTTTGGAATACTTGGCGTTGACGGCACAATGATAAATGACGCCATTGCTATTTTTTAGGGGAGTTTAATTTGAACGAGCAAAAATACCCGCAATTTGAAAGACTTCACATTTTGAGGACGGAGGCACTTTGCAGCATTCGTGACCGCGCCTTTGATACTCTTCCTTTGCTCTTTGAAAATTACGGCAACGGGATTATCAGCGGCTGTAAATTGTTTACCACGCCAAAATTAATTACCATTGGCGAAGGAATTATTTTGCACGATAATTTTTTATACTTGATAAAAGATCCAATGAATGTTGAATATTCGCCGACTGAAAATTATATGTTGCTGAAAATAGTTTTTTTACCGGCACTTGAAACTGAAAATTTTACCCAACGAAATGTTGAAATTATTTTGACGCCGGATTTAAATTTGTCTGAATATGAAATGGAACTTTGCCGTTTTAAGCTGAAAAAAGGCGCGGTTCTTCGCACAAATTACACAGATTTTTTTGATAGAGCAACCGAATTTGACACGATTAATACTGTCAATGTTCCTTACGCGGCTGTTGGGGGAAGTACCATTTCGCCGGAAATAATTTGCGCCTTTGCCAATGACGCCAAAAATTTTTCATTGGAAACTGAAGATTTTAATTTTTGTCTCGCCGTGCTTAGTGGAAAAATTTTAAACGTCGCGCAGATTAAATTTTACATTGAACGCAGATTAAAAATTGAATTGCCTGCGCCGCTTAACAATCAAATTTTGTATGAACATTTATGCTTGATTTTGCAAGAAATAAAAAGCGGCAGACGCCGTGAAGTTATTGGAGCACGCCGCCGCCGCCGTGAAATTATGCTTGAATAGAATTTTTTCCCTAAAATTTTTTGAAAAAAAATAAAAAAAGCCCGCCGCACTCCGTTTTTGCTTGTGATTATTTCAAAGAAAGAAATGCCGACTTGTTAATTTTTAAATCTTTGTAAAAAAATCTTAAAACTAATTCAAATATCGCCAAAACGGGCTGAAATTTCAATGTAAACGCACGTTTGACATCTTACACGAGGTTTTATATTAAAAAGTTTTTGAAGGCGGCTTAAAATCGATTTTTTGCCTATTTTTGAATAAAAATTTTTT
>CALGGV010000339.1 GCA_937915725.1 uncultured Selenomonadales bacterium | reverse complement strand
CGAAAATTGCCGCCGCCATTGAACCTAAGCCAACAAGCGTATCCATATTCGGCGCGCCGTGAAACAAATTTCTGAAACCGTTGATATAAAATTTTCTGTTTAGGTACATAATCGGCAGAATTAACAAAAACTGCGCGAAGGTAAAAGTTACGGCGTTTTCTCTGCCGTCAAAAATTTCAATGGAAATTCCAAACATTGAATGCATTGAAATAAAAACTGTTGGAATTAAAAAAATCAGCGACCAAATCAAGCGCGTTTTCATTTCTGAAATTTCAACGTCGATTGTGCGCCTTTCACTTTTGCCTACTGCCTCTTGCCTTTTGCCTGTTTTCCTTGCCTTAATGCTTGCGCCATAACCTGCATTAATAACGGCGTCGATAATATTTGCGGCTGAAGTTTTCATTTCGTCATACTTGACTTGCATAGAATTAGTTAAAAGATTGACGCTAACATTTTCCGCGCCCACAACTTTTGCAACGGCTTTTTCGACTCGCGCAGAACACGCACTGCAACTCATACCGGTTATATCATAAGTTTCTTTAACCATAAAACCTCCAATTTAAGTGAATAGGGAAAAACCGCCCGCCGCATTTATAGGGTGAAAGATTCTTTTTTTGGCAGTTTATTTTTTTAGAAAGAAAATACATTTATAAATAAAAAATTGTTAATTGAGAAAGTTAAAAACCGCCCGCCGCACTCCGTTTTTGCTTGTGATTTTAAATTTAGTTAACGTGAGAAAACGCGGCTGTTACTTTAAATTTTGAAAACTTAAACGCGAAAAACGCAGGCGGGCGCGGCACTTTTCTTTGGTACTTTCTTTTTTGCTGTAGAAAAAGAAAGTACATTTCATAAATAAAAAATTTGCTAAGACTTTTTACCTAGTCGCCCAATATTTACCAAAATCCCAATAGCCGCCATTGTAACAATCATTGAAGTACCGCCGTAACTTATGAAAGGCAAAGGTATTCCAACAACCGGAAACATTCCACTAACCATAAATAAATTTCCTATCGCCTGTCCGACAATTAAAATCATTATCCCCATTGCTAAAATTTGCCCGTATTCATCACGCGCAATTCTGGCAATTCTTGCCGCGTAAACTGCAAACGCCGCAAATAACATAAATACAAAAATTGCGCCCAAAAATCCATTTTCCTGACAGAAAATCGCAAATGCAAAATCTGTATGAGCCTCCGGCAAATAATCATATTTTGAAACGCCGACGCCTAATCCCATTCCCGTTAATTCGCCGGAGCCTATCGCTGAAAGTGATTGTACAGTTTGATAACCGTAATTTTGCGCGTCTGACCACGGGTCGAAGGTTACAAGTAACCTTTTCAATCTGTACGGTTGATACCAAATTAAACCCGCCGCTAAAACCAAAACTCCGCCTAACATATACAAAACTTTTTTCCAGTGCAAGCCCGCAACTATCAGCATTATTATTGGTATTCCCGCAATTATGCTGGCTGTTCCCATATCCGGTTCTAATTCAGTCAAGGCAAACATTACAGCAACTATCGCCATTTGTGGAGTAAAAATTTTTATCGCCCGTTCTTTTCGTATTTGCAACGACAGATAAGCCGCCGTCATCATAATTGAAACCAACTTGCAAAATTCCGCCGGTTGAAATTGTGTTACGCCCAAAGGCAACCATCTTTTTGCCCCGTTCACTTGTGGTCCAATCAGCAAAACTAAAATCAACGCCAGTAATGTAAATCCCAAAATATAAGGCATAAATCGCCGCCAAACGTGATAATCAACACGAAAACAAATTACAAAAACAATCAGCCCAATTACAACGTTAATAACGTGTCGTTTCAAAAAAAAGTACGGCGTATCAAACTCCGCCTCCGCCAATATGAAACTTGAACTGAATACATTGATTGTGCCCAAAATTATCAGCACAAACATAATTCCAATTATTGCCTCCATGTCGTTATTCCAAAATTTTTTTCTTTCGGACGACTCAGGATTTTCAACAGTAGTACCGGTAGCCAATTCCTCACCGCCTTAAACCGTAACAACACAACGATTTATTGGAACGCCCGCCGCGCTAAATCTGTTCTCGTATTCTGTACGGATATTTTCCGGCGGCTCGTTGGCGTGTAAATCGTAGGAAATGTCACGAACTTTGAAATTTGCCAGTTCAAATTGTTCAAGTGAAAAATCGAAAAGCCCGCGATTGTCTGTCTTAAAATGAATTTCGCCGTTTGGTACAAGAATTTTTTTGTACTTCTGCAAAAATGTTATGTACGTTAAGCGGCGTTTGGCGTGTCTTTTTTTAGACCACGGGTCGCAAAAATTTATATAAATCCTGTCAATTTCGTTTTCAGAAAAAATTTCTTCAATATTATTAATATCAAAAACAAAAAGTTTGACGTTGGAAAGTTTTTTTTCTTGAACTTTCCGCGCCGCCGCCAAAATTACAGTTGGTTCCATTTCCAGCCCAATAAAATTTATCTGTGGATTTTTTTCGGCAAGTTGTGAAATAAAATCGCCTTTGCCCGTTCCAAGTTCGACAAAAATTTGATTTTCATTGCCAAATAATTTTTTCCAATTTCCGGCGTATGAAGAATCGATTTTTTTAACCGTTACAAAGTCAGAAAAATTTTCCAACTTTTCAAAAGTGTGAGGCTTTTTCCTCAATCTCAAAATTTCCACTTCCTTTTCATTAATCCAAAATATTTTATTTTAGAATTTGACAAAATGCAATATTCCCTAGCCCTTAATCCTTAGTCTTTAGTCCTTGCGAAGCGTAGCGAAGCTGCCCGCAAGCCGCGTTAATTCCCGCGCCAAATTCTTTTCTGATAGTAGCGTTGATATTGTGCGAATTTAGGAAATGGAAAAATTTTTGAACGGCGTTATGAGTAGGCGGCTGAAAATTTCTTTCGTCCACGGGATTAATTGGAATTAAATTGACGTTGCAAAGTTGCCCTGCAAGAATTTTGGCAAGTTGGCGGGCGTGTTCTTCAGTGTCATTGACGCCGCCAATCAAAATATATTCGTAGGTAACGCGCCGCCCTGTTTCAAGTGCGTATTCTGCGCCGGCTTTTAAAACTTCCTCAAGCGGGAATGCAGAATTAATCGGCATAAGTGCGGAGCGCAATTTATTATTCGGCGCGTGCAAAGAAATTGACAGCGTCACGGGAATTTTTTCGGCGATTAATTTTTTAATGGCGGGGACAATTCCACAAGTTGAAATTGTAATTTTTCTGTAGCTTAAACCTAGTGTATAATTTTCGTGCAAAAGTTTCAACATTTTTAAAAGGTTGTCAAAATTTGTAAGTGGCTCGCCCGTTCCCATAATTACAAGCGTATCAACTTTTTGCTTTTCGTCGCGCAGGAAATTTTGTACAAAAATAATTTCGCCGAGCATTTCGCCCACCGTCAAATTTCTTTCTAAGCCGTTCAAAGTTGACGCGCAAAATTTACAGCCCATTTGGCAGCCAACTTGCGTTGAAATACAAATGCTGTTGCCGTAATCGTGGCGCATTAAAACAACTTCGACTGCCGCGCCGTCATTAAACGCAAGCAAAAATTTTGTTGTCAGATTATCTTTTGAGACTAATTTTTTGACAAGTTGCGGCGTTTGAATTTCAAAATTTTTTTCTAAATCTGCGCGAAGAATTTTAGGTAAGTCCGTCATATCTTCAAAAGAAATTGCGCCGCGCTGATAAATCCAATTTGCAATTTGTTTGGCGCGGAATTTCGGCAAGTTTGAAAGTTCAGTTTCAATTTCAGCTAAAGTTAAACCGAATAAATTTTTCTTTTCCAAAATTTTAACTCCTAACTAATTTAGCAATGAAAAAGCCGTCAGTACCATCAATATGCGGCAGAAATTTTTTCATTTTGACAATTTTAAAATTTTTATTGTTTTTGAGAAAATTTTCCACAATATCTTCATTTTCACGTCGTATAATTGTACACGTACTGTAAATCAGCGTACCGCCTTTTTTTACGGCTTTTGCGGCACTTGCAAGAATTTCGGCTTGAAGTTTCGGCAATTCGGCAATTTCTTCAAAAGATTTTTTCCAGCGTAAATCAGCTTTTCGCCGAATGACGCCTAAGCCGGAGCAGGGCGCGTCAATCAAAACTTTGTCGGCTTTATTGAAAAATTTTTCGCCAATATTTCTGGCATCAAGTAATACCGGCTCAATAATTTTTATTCCAAGTCTTTTGGCGTTTTCTTTGATATGTTGCAATTTAGTTTCGTAAATATCGGCGGCAATAATTCGCCCGTGATTTTTCATAAGCTCGGCAATGTGCGTAGCTTTACCGCCGGGCGCGGCGCAACAGTCAATTACAAAATCGCCCTCTGCAGGGTTAAGCCAATGCGCGGCAAGCATTGAACTTTCATCTTGCACTTGACACATTCCAATTTTCAGCGGCTTAAAACTGTCCAACGCGCCGTGACTTTTGCAAATAATTCCTTCCGGTACAAGTTTTGATATTTCGGCGGTTGCACCGAATTTTTTTAGTGTGTCCAAAATTTCTGCACGATTAGACTTTAAAAAATTTACACGTAAACAAAGTGACGGCTCAATATTATCCGTCGCGCAGATTTTTTTTGCCGTTTCGAGCCCAAATTCTTCAACGAATAATTTTACAATCCACGCGGGATGAAAAGTTTTTAACGCCAAAGTTTCAACGCTGTTATCGTTTGGGAACTCTGATTTTTGCGGCGCACGTACCGCCGAGCGCAAAACACCGTTCACAAATTTTGACGCGCCTATACCACAGAATTTTTTTGCAATTTCTACAGATTCATTGACCGCCGCAGAATTTGGCACTCTGTCCAAGAAAAAAATTTGATACATTCCAACGCGCAATACTGCCAAAATTTTTGCGTCGATTTTTTCAAGCGGGCGGTCTACATATTTTGAAATTTTCCAGTCTAAAGACGCCCCAACTTTTATTGTGCCGTAAACCAATTCGGTACAAAATCGCCTGTCAATATCTGATAATTTTTCTTGCCGCAAAATCTGCGCGAGTGCAACGTTTGAATACGCGCCTTGACTTTGTACGGCGTACACGGTTTTTATTGCCGAAAATCTTGCTCTGTCCAAAATCTTTGCTCCTTTAAAATTTAATAAAAGTACCTACACAATAACCCAAAAAATGAACATTGTGCCTATGGAATGCCGCGCACCGCACTCCGTTTTTGCTTGGGATTTTAGGATTAGGTAACGTGAGAAAACGCGGCTGGAACTTTGAACTACTTTTTGTTTGACGCGAGCAAATGCTCTTACTCATCGCATTTGCAACGCAGGTGCGCGGCGATTCTTTCTTTGCTAGGCGTTTCTTTCTTCTAAAGAAAGAAATGCCGACTTGTTAAGTCTTAAAACTTAAAAAAAATCTTCAATAAATATGATATTCTTTCCATGGAATTTGATCTAATCGAATTGTTTTTAAAAATTCTACAATATCCCGCCTGCCGTAATAATGGGGCTTTCCATTTGAATCAAGCGACATTAAAATTATTGGCATATTTGGGAAAAAATATTGTAGCTGTTGCCGCGTGCTGATTATTCTGGAAGTGTAATTTGTGACTGATTGTTTGACGGCAACTATTGCGAAAGTTACTCCCTGTTCGATAATTACTGCGCCTTGAATTTTCATAGCGTCCAACTCCTTTTGTAAATCCTACAACAACGCGGCTATTTTTGCAACTAAAAAAGCACAACCGTTTTTGCAGTTGTGCATAGTTCGTCATTTTAAAAATTTTAAATTATGGGCGTTCGCTGTTTTCCCAATCTTCGTCGTCAAAGTGACGATCGCCTTTTCTAAATTTATTTAAATCAACTTTAAATTCTTTTGCAACATCTTCCCAACTGTTGTTAATTTTCTTTTTGGCAATGACGCTTTTAACATTTTTTCCGGATTCATTGGCAATAATACCGGCAATGGTAATATCGTGCGGGTTGTAATTTTCTTTCAAAAGACTTTCAACAGTTTTTTTGTCAAGTTTGGAACGTTCTGCAAGTTCTTCGAGGCGTTCATTTTTTGTATATTCTTCAATTTGTTGGTGAGTCAAGCCGAGTTTTTCGGCAACCTGCCGCCAATCTGATTTCATTGAAAGAACTTCAGAAAAAGATTTTCCGCTAAGTTTGGCAAGTTTCGCCGCAATTCTTATATCGTCAAAGTGAACATTATTTTTAAAAGCAGTCTCAACTTCAGCTTGATTGACGCCGTAACGTTCAGCAACTTTTTGGGCAAATTGGGCGCGTTGTTCATCTGTCATTTGCGGGCGTTCGTGGCGTTGACGCTCTACTTTTTGTTGTTTATTTGAATCATCGGCAGCTTGCACGGAATTTAAAGCGAGCCCGCCTGTAAAAATTATTGCGCCGCTTAAAATTCCGGCGATTAATTTCTTTTTTATATTGTTCATAAAAATTTCACCTCCAAAAGTTTCAACGTGATTATACTGCAATGATTTTACTTTGTCTTTAAATTTTTATTAAAAATTTTTCCAATAAATGAAAGTAATTCTTGCACTTAAAAAATTTATGTTGTATACTTTGCAAGGTTAGCTGAAATTTCTATGAAAAATGAGGTGTTTAATGTTGAATGAAAAAAGTTTTAAAAAGTTTCTTTCTGCGTTTGTAATTGGTGCGCTTGCAATTTCCTTGCCGCTAAATGCAAATGCAAAAAGGATTCACGATTCAAAAGTTACTACGAAATCGGAGGCGAGACAAAAAGCAAGTAAAAACAAAACTGTAACTGTAAAACGAACTGATTCAATTTTGCGTCCGGAAATTACGCCGCACGAAATTTTGGTTAATGATTCCGAAACAAATTATACGTCTTATTCAGAAATGTATTACGAGCCGGAAAATATTTCAGTGCCGGAAACAGTTTCAATTTATGATACTTCGATAATCGGTACACCAATGGCAACGCAGGAACAATGCGTACGTTATCTTTTGAATAACAATCCATTTCCGGAATTGGCGGTATCGGCTGAAGAAATTGTTTCCTACTATTACGAAGAAGGAGCGCGTGAAGGTATTCGCCCTGATGTAGCATTCGCTCAGGCTTTAAAAGAAACCGGATTTTTTAAATATGGCGGCGATGTTATTCCTGAACAAAATAATTATTGCGGCTTAGGGACAACGGGCGGCGGCGTCAAAGGCGAATTTTTTGCAACTCCACAAATGGGCGTCCGTGCACATATTCAACATTTGTTGGCGTATTCTTCGACGCGCAGACCTTTAACGCCAATTATCGACCCGCGCTATGATATTGTACGCAATACTTACGGCGATAGAACTTTGGAAAATTGGCAGGATTTAAACGGGCGTTGGGCTGTTCCCGGCAGATATTACGGACAAGAAATTTTATCTATGTTTAAAGCAATTTTGGTACAATAAGCACTTATTCATAAATTTTATAATTTTAGGCAAGGGCGTTTTTTCATTGCATATTTTTAACCGGATAGGATAAAAAATCCCTAGTCCTTAGCCCTTAGTCTTTAATCCTTAAACAGGTGATAGTTTTGATTTCTGAATGGGAATTATTTTTTAGATTAACGCTGGCTTGCGTATTGGGCGGCGTAATAGGATATGAGCGACAAAGTCGGCGAAAATCTGCCGGCTTACGGACAAACGTCCTAGTTTGTCTCGGCTCTTGTTTGATAATGGTGTTAAGCGAGGCTTTATATTTTAACGTCGAAGGGAGAACCAATGCAGACCCTGCAAGATTGGCGGCGCAAGTTGTAAGCGGTATTGGTTTTCTCGGCGCGGGCGCAATTATGAAGGAAGGCTTAACTGTCA
>CALGGV010000338.1 GCA_937915725.1 uncultured Selenomonadales bacterium | reverse complement strand
TGACGGCTGAAAATTTTTTCTTGTATAAATTTTTTATTTCTGTAAAAATTTTTCGGTAGTATCAGCGATATTTGCCGCCCAAAGTCCAAAATATTCCATAAGTTCATCTATTTCTAATATATCCAATTTAACCAGCTCCAATTTTATCTAAAAAAAGAGCCGCCAATTTTTTGACGGCTGAAAATTTTTTCTTGTATAGATTTTTTATTTCTGTAAAAATTTTTCTGTAGTATTGGCGATATTTGCCGCCCAAAGTCCAAAATATTCCATAAGTTCATCCATTGACGCAGAAAAGCCGAAAACGTCATTAATTCCAATTCTTTTTACAGGTACGGGATAATTTTCAGCCAAAACGCCGCAAACTGCCTCGCCGAGCCCGCCAAAAATTGTATGTTCCTCAACTGTAATAATTTTTTTACATTCTCGAGCGGCTTTAATTGTAATTTCGGCGTCAAGCGGCTTAATCGTTCCCATATTTATAATCCTTGCAGAAATTCCCTTGTCTTTCAGAATTGCGGCGGCTTTAACTGCCTCCGGCAAAACAATTCCCGTTGCAATAATTGCAACGTCGGAGCCGTCAACTACAACTTCGCCCTTGCCAATTTCAAATTTATAATTTTCGTCGTGATAAACGGGCGTAGCAGAGCGCGCAAAACGAATGTAAACCGGTCCTTCATATTCGTGAACGGCTTTAACCATTTGCCGCGCCTCAATGTCATCTGAAGGACACATTACAAGCATTTTGGGAATTGTGCGCATTAAAGCAAAATCTTCGCAGCATTGGTGGCTTGCGCCGTCCGCGCCTACTGAAATTCCGCCGTGACTCGCGCAGATTTTAACGTTCAAATGTGGATAACCTACAGAATTTCTAATTTGTTCATAGGGGCGACACGCGGCGAACATTGCGAAAGTTGAAACGAAAGGAATTAATCCCATAGTTGCAAGACCGGCGGCAACGCCAATCATATTTTGTTCAGCAATTCCGCAGTTGAAAAATCTTTCAGGAAATTCCTTGCCAAACATACCGCTTTTTGTGGAGCCTGCCAAATCTGCGTCAAGCACTACAATTTTTTTATCGATTCTGCCGAGTTCAACCAAAGTTGCGCCGTAACTTTCACGGGTTGCAATTTTTTTTATTTTATCCATTAAAAAACTTCCTTTCAGTCGTTTTTAGGCAGAAGGCAATAGGCAGTAGGCAGTAGCTAAAAACTCTTGCCTTTTGCCTTATGCCTCTTGCCTAAATACTTTTGCGAGCGTTCTCAAGTTCAGCAAGTGCTTTTTCACATTCATCGGGCTTAGCGGCTTTACCGTGCCAACCCGCTACATTTTCCATAAATGAAACGCCCTTACCCTTGATAGTTTTCAGCAAAATAACAGTTGGTTGAGTGCCGGATTTATTTTCGTGGAAAAAATTAAAAGCCTTTTCCAATTCGTCAAAATTATGCCCGTCAATTTTTATAACTTTGCAACCGAACGCCTCAAATTTTTTATCAAGCGGCTCGGTATTCATAACGTCTGAAGTTTTGCCGTCAATCTGCAAGCCGTTCACGTCAACAGCAATGCAAAGATT
>CALGGV010000337.1 GCA_937915725.1 uncultured Selenomonadales bacterium | reverse complement strand
TTTGCAAAGTTTCGCGCAGATTCAACGCGCTGCCAAGAAAATCTTAAATCGTTGCCGGGCGTGTTGCCTGTAACCAACATAAAGCGTAAAGAGTCCGCGCCGTATTTGTCGATAACTTCAACAGGATCAATACCGTTGCCGAGCGATTTTGACATTTTACGATTTTGTTCATCACGTACAAGCCCATGAATAAAAATATTTCTGAAAGGTACTTTGCCTTGAAATTTCAAGCCCATCATAATCATTCTAGCAACCCAGAAAAAAATAATATCGTAGCCTGTAACCAATGTACTTGTAGGATAAAATTTTTTAAGCTCGGGCGTGTCTTCAGGATAGCCCATTGTCGAAAAAGGCCATAAAGCACTGCTAAACCACGTGTCCAAAACGTCTTCATCTTGACGAATATTTTTGCTGTGGCAATGTGAACATTCTGTAACGTCATTTTCTGAAACAGTCATTTTGCCGCAGTCGTCGCAGTACCACGCGGGGATTCTGTGTCCCCACCAAAGTTGCCTTGAAATACACCAATCACGAATATTTTCAAGCCAATTTATATAAATTTTAGAAAAGCGGTCGGGAACAAATTTAGTATCGCCGTTTTTCACAGCGTCAATCGCAGGCGCGGCTAAACTTTCCATTTTCACGAACCATTGACGACTAACCAGCGGCTCAACTGTTGTATTACAGCGGGAACAATGCCCTACCGCGTGTTCATGGTTTTCAGTTGAAACTAAGACGCCCGCCGCCTTTAAATCTTCGATAATTAATTTTCTGCATTCGTACCTGTCAAGCCCAGAATATTTGCCCAATCCTTCAGCCATTGTGCCGTCATTGTTGATAACTTTAACCTGCGCGAGGTTGTGGCGTAAACCCATTTCAAAGTCATTGGGGTCGTGCGCGGGCGTAACTTTTACCGCGCCTGTACCAAATTCTTTGTCAACATATTCATCAGCAAAAAGCGGAATTTCACGATTGACAAGCGGCAAAATTAAAGTGCGTCCAACTAAATTTTTGTAGCGTTCGTCGTCGGGGTGAACTGCAACGCCCGTATCGCCTAACATTGTTTCAGGGCGCGTGGTTGCAACTTCGACGTATTCTTCACTGTCTTTAAATTTATAGCGCAAATGCCACAAATGCCCTTGCTCTGTTACGTGTTCAACTTCAATATCTGAAAGGGCTGTGTTGCATTTTGGACACCAATTAGTAATTCGGTTGCCGCGATAAATCAAGCCTTCATTGTACAAAGTTACAAAAACTTTTCGCACGGCAGCGGAGCAACCTTCGTCCATTGTAAAGCGTTCTCTGTCCCAATCACAACTTGCGCCCAAAATTCTAAGTTGTTGAGTAATTCGGTTGCCGTATTTTTCTTTCCACT
>CALGGV010000336.1 GCA_937915725.1 uncultured Selenomonadales bacterium | reverse complement strand
TTATTTAAACTTAAAATTTATTTTCTAACTTGAGAGGCGAGCCACTCCATTAATTTTACATTTTGCCCGTTAATATTGGCGGAGCATTCATCATTGTAAACATAAATCCACGACCAATGCCCGGGATATTCCCACGCCGTGCCGTCCTCTTTAAAATATTTGCCGCTTGTATCGTGAACATCATCAAAATAACTGAAGTAAACTTCCGCGCCCATTCTTTCAAGTCTTTGCACAGTTGGTACAGAATATTTATCCGGCGGTAAAGTTGTATCAGTTTTTGCGGCAACAAACCACAGCGGCGTCTGTGATAAATTTCTTAAATCCCTGTCTTTAATTAAATTGTCAGCAAGCCCTTCACAAACAGGAAAAGCCGCCGCAAAATAGCCCGGGTTATCACGAACAAGACAAAGTGTCATATAGCCGCCGTTAGAATCGCCGCCCAAATAAATTCTGTTAGGATCAATATTTGGATTAGCTAAAACCATTTCCTTAATAAGCGACATTAAAACTTCAGCATAAAGCGGCTTGCCGTCAGCAAATTCTTTCGCACCTTCCATCCAAACAGTTGGACATTGCGGGGCTAAAACGTACGCGCCGCCAAAATATCTTTGAATATTATCTTCAGCAAAGGCAGTAGCTTTATTGCCCATAATTGGTAAAGCCGGTGAAGAATTTCCGCCTTCGCCGCCGCCGTGCAGCCAAACAATTAACGGGTGTCTTTTGCCGTCTTGTTTCGGCTCATAAAATGCATAACTTACGCCGCGCCCTAAACTGCCGCCGAATGCCGCGCCGAGTTTGTAATTTCCAAATTTAAAATTGTCAACTATTGGGCGAATATCGCCTTTGAAATTGTCTATAACAAGATTTTTGAATTTGCCGAGCTTTTTATTTTGAGTAATTGTGTATTCAGATTTAACGAAAGAATTATAAAAAGTTTTTAAGTCAAAATTTAGTGCCGCGCCCAAATTATCATTCGGCGCAACTTTCATTTCTATAACTACGTAATTTCCGCTGTCTTTAGGGTTGCCGTCAATATCTGAAACGTAAGCATTGGTAATTTCACGATAACCTTGTAAATCGCTGTCGTCGCGTGCCTCACTGCCCAAAGTTACAATCGTACTTTGAATTTTCATAGCCTCTGCGATAGTCAACGCGCCGTCGGGAAGTACGCGGCGAACATAAACTTTGAAAGTATCTTTGTCAACTTCTTTTGCGTTAATTTTTGTACCGAGATTTACAATTAATTTTGAAACTGAAGGTCCCCAGTCAAAAACTTCAGTAACAGTTTTGTAACAGGGCAGTTGTTGAGTTGGAGCCGCCGCGTTTGTAATTCCGCCGGTTGCGATAATTGCGAAAGTTGCCGCGCCGCAAATTCCCAACTTTAAAGCTTTTTTCCAATTCATTAAAATTCCTCCTATCAAAAAAAGGGATTAGGAATTTTTCCTAACCCCCCTTAATCCTTAACCCTTAACCCTTAATCCTTATTCAAACATAAACTGCATTTGGAAACGATAGCGGGTATGTTTTGCCTTAGTATTAATTTCTTTGATTTTATCTGCCCATGTTGTGAAGAACATATTTTTAGCAACAACATAATCTGCGCCTATGCGGAAACCTTCAGCATTTTTTGGCCACCAGTCAGTAACAGTTACCCAAGATTTACCGGGTTCCTTGCGGTAGGTTGCCCAAATATCGAAAGTTCCGGGTTTTTGTAAATCTATATTTTTGTACCAAACATTGAGCCAATAACCGGGAGATTTTGAAGGTTGAGGACCATCTTCGCCCCACGGGTGATCAATCATTTTTGCGTTGCTGTTGATAATGCCGCCGTGAATCTTCCAATCGTCATTGAATTTATAACCGGCGTGTACCCAGTAGTACATAACGTGATTTTTCTTTTTGTCGTCTTGATAGCGGCTTGTCATTGCTTCCATTCTGTTTACACCAAAATGTACGTCGGTTTTTTCAGTTGGTTGCCAGTCGAAACGTACGCCCAAAAATCTTGTATCGTCGTCAGTTTCGTAGCCGCGCACATTTTGCAAATAATTACTGCTCATGTAGTTATCCCACAAGTCAACTTTTACAGCCGTTAAAGTTGTTCTGAATTTGGGATTACCAAAGGCAATTTGTCCGCCGGTTACGTCAGAGTCCATATCATAGCCCCAGCCCATTGGCGTCCATTCATTCCAACGCCCAAATTTGACATCAACGCCGCGTCCGCCGCCAACATTACCTTCAACCCATACCCACGGCGAAGGAACAGTTGAAACATTTTCGCCGCCGCTCCATGACCAATCGTCAACTTCATCAGTATTGCCGCGAATTATAAAGTTTGCTCCGGCTTTCCATTTGTCATTGATTTTATATTTTGCGGTTAAGTCAATTTTGGTATAAGTTGAAGG
>CALGGV010000335.1 GCA_937915725.1 uncultured Selenomonadales bacterium | reverse complement strand
TTGGGACGGGGGAAAACTTGGAGATAAAATCAAAGAGTTACCTATCGTCATCTTTAACTTCATTTCCTTCAGACGAATTAAAGGCAATGTTCACAGATTCAAATTACATTGACGATGAATTGGTTGTGCAGGACGGCAATTTAATCACAAGTCGCGGCGCGGGAACTACAATGCCTTTTGCTTACAAAATTGTTGATGTTTTGGGCGGCGATTCTGCGCCCGTGAAAAAAGGTATGCTGTATGACAGACTTTTGGCAGGAAAATGAAAAAAATTAAAATTACCGTAATGAAAAAAGTTAGCCACACAGATTTAATTAAAAAATATGAAAATCCGCTTGAAAATCCATGCGATATGAAAATTGGGCAAATTTTTATTTCTGACGGCTGGGAAAAACCGGCGGGCTTGTGTCAAAGTGCGTGGGAAAGTATGGCGGCGTTCGTGCGTGGACTTTCGCACGGCGCAGAAAATTTTTACAACGGCTGGATGAAAAATTCAAAATCTGTAATGATTTCCTGCAATGACGGTTTCAGACCGGTTAGCTTTTTGATTGAAGTTTTAGATTAGAAAAATTATTTTAGGCGATTCAAGGGATTAGGGAATTTTTATTTTTTCCTAATCCCTAATTAAATTTTTTCTTGCAATTTTTTAAAGTCTGTTGTAATATTTTCAAAGTTCCTATCGCTTGCGATTTTGAAACTTTTAGGTATTATATGATTCGTTTTTTGAAATTTTTATATCCGTGTGAAAATCATACCGTTTACGGTTTTTGAACAATAAAAAAGCCCGCTAAAATCGGCGGGTTTTTTGTATTTTTGTATACTTAATCGACAACTTTTTCAATTTATGATATATTCGACACAAATTTTTAAGGAGTTGATTTTATGGCAGATTTACTTTACATGATAAAAGCAAATACCCCAAAAGAGGAAATTATAAAACAACTGCGCGAACACCCTGAAATAAAATTTGTATCGTTAATGGGAATTGATTTAGCGGGCAATGATACAGATGAAAAAATTCCCGTGCGAATTTTTATCAAGGATATTGACGAATTTTACTCCGGACGCGCCGTTCAAACTGACGGCTCCAGCGTAGTTTTGCCGGGAATTGCCACTATTAACAACGCTAAAGTTGATATGCCGGTTGATCCTTCGGTTAATTGGTTTGTCGATTATAATTTTGAGAATTACGATAACCTTACAAATCGTCCTGTTGGAACTTTGAGAATACCGAGCTTTTTAATTCACGAAGGCAAGCGCGTTGATTCTCGCGCAGTTTTGACAGATACTTTAATTAATGTCAAAAAAGAATTGGTTGACTTGTTTCATCATTATCCGGAAATTAGCGGGTTGACTTTCAACGGTAAAGATGTTGTTGACATTGCGTTTACTTCAGCAACGGAGCTTGAATTTTGGGTAAAAACGCCGCTTGAAGAGGCGGCAGTCGAAGAAATGACGGCGTCGCAAGTTATGCAGGAGCAATATTGGGAACGTACTCATGGCGCGGTACGTTGTGCGCTTGAACAAAGTTTAATGGAACTTGACAAATACGGCTTAAACGTCGAAATGGGACATAAGGAAGTTGGCGGCTTAAAGGCGCAAATTGATGAGAGCGGACACTTAACGCACGTTTGCGAACAATTAGAAATTGACTGGCGTTTTGATGACGCGGTACAGGCAGCGGACAATGAAATTATTGTGCGAACGGTTGTAAAAGAAATTTTCCGCGCCAATGGACTTGAAGTTAGTTTTAAAGCAAAGCCAATGATAGGGCTTGCAGGTAACGGCGAACATACACATATTGGACTTGCCGCAATTACTGCTGAAGGCAAAATGTACAATCTTTTTACCGCCAAAAACCCCGAGCAAGATTATATGAGTGCGGTAGGTTACGGCGCGTTAATGGGCTTGTTGAAAAATTATGAAGTTATAAATCCTTTCGTAAGTTCGACAAATGATTCTTTGAACAGATTAAAACCCGGCTTTGAGGCTCCAGTCTGCATTGTTACCAGTTTAGGACACACGCCGAAATTTCCCAGCCGCAACCGTACAATTTTAGTTAGCTTAATTCGTGATTTAGAAAATCCAATGGCAACACGTTTTGAACTGCGCGCTTGCAACCCTTACAGCAATATTTATTTAGTTTTGGCGGCGTCATATTCTGCGATTATTGACGGTATAAAAATGAGTGTTAATCATACGACGGACGAACTTTTGAACGAACTTAGCAAAGATGTCGGCGTTGAAGGTTTTTATCTGGAAAAAGACCGTGCTTATCGCAGTGAAAAGGACGTTTTTGAAGATTATACAGCTGATGAACGTGATAAAATTTTTGGCAAGCCGCCTGCAACTGTTTGGGAAAATATGGCGGCGTTTGATAAATATCCCGAAAAAGTGCAAGTTATTTCAAGCGGCGGCGCGTTGCAGGAAAAAATTATTGCCGGTTTTAGGGAAGGTGCGCTTTTACGTTGGAAGACTGAATTAATTTCCAGGATTTTGCCGGAAATGCGAAATATTGTCCGAAAAGCTAAAAAAATTCATTCAGATTTTGTAACGGATCAAGACGCCTATAATTGGAACAAAATTTTTATACTGCGCGCAGAACTTGCCAAAGATTCTATCGACCAAAAATCTTTGTTCACAAGATTAATTAACGCGCTCCTTTCCGGCGAATACGATAAAGCCTCCGCCTTGCAAATTGAAATTTACCGCAAAG
>CALGGV010000334.1 GCA_937915725.1 uncultured Selenomonadales bacterium | reverse complement strand
TTATTTTCATTGACGATTTTATTTGTGGTGTTGACTGTAGCGGCAATTTTAATTTCTTGCCACGCCTCTTTATACTTTTTCTGGCGAAAATATGCAAGTGCAATTTGATTATGTGCGTCAACAAATCTATCTTCAATTTCTAGAGTGTGGCGAAAATCTTTTATAGCCTCTTTGTATTTTTTCTGCTGAAGATACAAATTGCCGCGGTTGTAATAGCCGAGTTCAGAATTTGGTTGAAGTTTCAAATATTTATCGTAAGTTACAAGTGCCTCTTTTGGGCGATTTAATTTTTCTTGAGCGAGAGCCAAATTAAAAAGTGCCTCTGACAATTCAGGATTAATTTCAAGCGCGGTTTTAAAATCAGCCTGTGCATTCCAATAATTTTCTTTTGCAAAATAAACTAAGCCGCGATAAACGTAAGAAAGATAATCAGGATTTTTTTCAAGCTGAGAATTAGCGTATTGAAGGGAGGCATCACTGGCGTCGGGAAGTTGCGCCTGTTGCCAAAGATTTAAAATATCTTGTCCGTATTGTTTGCCCGGAACTGCCCAAACGCCGTTTAAACCTGTCCACGTTCTAATTTTGCCGAAAATTTGCGGGCGAAATTTTTCAATCAATTCATAGCGCGGGTCAACAATAGCAAGTTTTGGTTTTTCTTTACTGGTGTAGGCTAGCAAATGTTGAATGTGAGCGCGCACGCCAAGTTGTGGAGTGTCAAAATACGCGCCCTTGACGCCGCCGCCGGTTGTTCCTAAGCCGCAATAATTATTTTGTTCCGGTACAACGTCGCCGCCGTAATTCCAACTTCCGGTTTCCTTAATCGCTTGACAAATTGCAATATCCGGACGAATACCTTCAAGTTCCGCCTCTTCGTAGTAATGATTGACAAGTTGTTCAACCGAACAGTTTATTTTCGGCGCGGGATTGCGTTTATTTATGAAATTAACCATCTGTCCTTTGTTGGCTACAGCCTCGCCAAAAATTGTTACGTCGTCCGGTTTTTCGCGCAGGACTGAAAGTGGCGTATCTTTGGAGCCGGCGTCAATAAATTCTGTTGTTTTGAGAAGTTTTTTATTGAATTTAACTTTTTCGGTTTTAACTTTAGCCGCTGAAGTACAGCCGACCGTTACAAAAATTAAAACTATTGCCAAAAACAAACTAAAAAATTTTTTCATAATGACCTCCAATAAATTTTACAGGAAAATTTTTTTAAGCGTGGAATGTATAAGAAAATGTTTTTTTCTAAGTTTAAGGGGGAATTTTTTTATGAAAATTGCAATGGCGAATGATCACGCCGGTACAAGACTCAAAAACGAAATTAAAGCGTACCTTGAAAGTCAAGGACACGAAGTAAAAGACTTTGGCACTTACGACGAGGAAGGCTGCGACTTGTCAGATTTTGTGTATCCTGCCGCGCTTGCAGTGGCAAAGGGCGAATGTGAACGCGGAATTTTTGTTGACGGCGTAGGTTACGGCAGTGCTTTAATCGCCAACAAAATTTACGGAATTTACGCGGCAGTTTGTCAAGACCCGTTTTGCGCCCAACTTTCACGCGAGCACACAGATTCAAACGTACTTTGCATCGGTGGAAAAATTATTGGCAGTGCAATAGCTATGGAAATTGTCAAAGTCTGGATGAAAACTGAACCTTTGACGGCTGAAAAATATCGCCGCCGTGTCCAAAAAGTTGCTGACATTAACAACAAACATTGCGTGCCTGTTAAATAATTTTCTTGTCAAATTTTAGCAGAATATTTTTTTGTGTCAATAAAAATAACCCCGTCATTAAAAGCGGGGATTTTTTATTTTTAGAATCGATAATTTAAATTTTTATTTTAAAATTGAAACGTACTTTGGGCTGAAAAATACCGCCGTCGTGTCCAAAAAGTTGCTGACATTAACAACAAACATTGCGTGCCCGTTAAATAATTTTTTTGTGTCAATAAAAATAACCCCGTCATTAAAAGCGGGGATTTTTTATTT
>CALGGV010000333.1 GCA_937915725.1 uncultured Selenomonadales bacterium | reverse complement strand
ATCGAACGTACCGAAACTATCATTCCGCCGGATTATGTCGCTACTAAACAAGCCAACGCCGAACTTCAAGAACTTGTTGACGAATTGGAAGAGAAGGACGAAGAAAATCAGAAAACCATTGAAAACTTGCAAAATCAAGTTTCCGACGCACTCAGCAAACAGGCAGTTACCGAAATTCACGAAGTGGAAGTAACTCCCCCAGATTATGACGCTACTAAAAAAGAATTTGAATCAGCTAAACGCAAAATTTCCGAATTAAAAGCTATGCAAGATAACCTTGATGTTATTTCAAAGACTATTTCTAATCTTTCTCAGTTAAATAATGCTGCAGCGTCGCTCGTTAAAGCGTTATACACAGAAGACGCTTTAAAACTTCATTATAAAAAAGTTCCTCGTTTTACTTTAGATGATGATATTTCTAATCTGGAAACCGTTTTAACTTTACTTAAACAGTTTGCCAAAGACAACCCGCCCCCAAGTCGTCACATTGTTATTTAGACAAAAAAATTGTAGCAACTTCTGGCGTGCTACCAACCGATAATTTGCAATATTTACGGTTTTATTCTAGCACGCCTTCTCTACTTTTGCAAGGAGGAATTTTTTAATGTCTACACCTATTGCCAATATCGACTACGAAAAATTTGTACTTTCCGCTATGCTTTTACGCGACGGCGAAATTGTCCCTGATATTGCCGCCATTTTAAAACCTGAGGATTTTTATCGCCCTGAACACAGAATCATTTTCAACGCCATTTTACAAATTGACGCCTCTAAAGATACGCCCGTTAATATGCTTACTTTAGTCAACTTTCTCAATGATTCAAAAGACGAGCACGGCGTTTCTTTCGTTGATAAAGTCGGCGTCGATTACCTTTTCAGCTTGCCTCAAGTTGCTCATACTACCGCCTATGCTACTTTTTACGCTAAAGATATTAAAGATAAGTCTGATCTGCGTAAAATTTCTACCATTGCCAATAAAATCGCCACTGACGCTAATTCCGGCTTAAAATCCCCTCTTGATATTATCGCTGAATCCGCCACTCATTTTTCTGCTTTTTCCAATATCCAAAATTCCAGAATTTCGGACGTCGGTAAATATCTTATGAAGGATTTTTGGCAAGACGTCGAAACTCAAAAAGCTTACTCTTTACGTTCAACCGGCTTTTCCAATATTGATAAATATCAAATTTTCAGCCCCGGGCTTTATGTTTTGGGGGCTATTCCAGCTTGCGGTAAAACTACTTTCGCCTGGCAACTTGCCGAACAATTAGCCATAACCGGCGAAAATTGCATTTTCTGTTCCTACGAAATGTCTCGCCTCGAATTAGCATCTAAAACCATTGCTCGCCAGCTTTTTATCGATAACCCTAATTCTTCATTGACTTCCGCTCAAATTCGTAAAGGCGGCTGGTCTAATCACATTTCCAATATTGTAAACGACTTTTTCCACCAAAATTATAACTTGCGTATCATTGAATTGCAGAATGAAACCGTTGACGACCTTTTAAAAATTTTACGCCCTCTTTGTTCCAATGTTGATAAAGCCCCAGTTGTCTTTATCGATTATCTCCAAATTATGCCTTCCAACAATGTTAATACCAAACTCGCTATTGATGATTCTGTTCGTAAATTAAAACTTTTCCAACGCGAAACTAATACCACCTTTATTGTTGTCAGCAGTCTTAATCGTACTAATTATTGTGCTCCCGTTTCTTTTGAATCTTTCAAAGAATCCGGCAATATCGAATACACCGCCGACGTTATTTGGGCTCTCCAACTCTACGTTATGAATACCTTTAAAGACGGTACCGGTATTTCCCAAATTAGAAAAACCGTTGACGACGCTAAAAAGCAACAACCCCGACAACTTCAACTCAAATGTTTAAAAAATCGTCAAGGCTCCAATTACGATTCTTTCTTTTTTTACTATTCCGCCTTCGATTACTTTCAACCTTGCGATGAATCAGATTTTGAAGAGGTTGAAGGTCCTCCTGAAAAAATTTCTGTTCCTGTTGAAGACGAAAGAGACCAATAGAATTTGGCGCAAAAAAAATAGCTTGTTGAATTTTCCCTGTGACTGTATAATTTATTCCAACAAATACAAAAAGCGAAAATTCCCGCACAATTTGTGCAACAAAAGCTATTTGTATACTATCAAATATTAACAATTTTTTCAAGGAGGTTTTTTCTATGGATGAAAAAAACGTTCAGCTTTATCCGACAACAAAGCGGGTATGTTTAAACGACAAGGCTACTAAAATTTTGTTCAACTTGCCGCCGGATTGGTATTCCCAAATGATTCAACACAATAAAAAGCAAGGCGTCATTGAGAAAAAGAACCACAAAAAGCACGGCAAAATTAAAAGCCGTTTCAGCATTTCCAACGAAGAAGGCTATACTCAAATTTTGCCGCTTGACGAATACGATCGTGCAGTTTTTGACGCTTGCATTTCCGAATACGAAAACGGCAATTCCTGTATCACCCTCGCGCAGATTCAACGCGCTTTAAGCGGTAAAGTTGGTAAAAGCGACGCCGAAATTTTCAAAGACCAACGCGCCGCTATTCTTCAAAGTTTAGGCAAATTGCGCCATACTGATTTTAACCCTGATATTCTTGACGCCTTCGAGAAATTAAACTACGACGACGGCACTGCTGAAAAAATTGTCGTTGCACCTGTATTAGCTACAAAACAAACTTGCAAAACTGTAAACGGGCAAAAGACAGATTTATTTTACATTCTGGACGAATCGCCACTTTTGAAAATTGCTAAACTCAAAGGGCAAATTATCCGCTATGACGTTTCACTTTTGGACGTTCCTAACCAACAAAATACCCCGCTGATTGTTACGCTGAAAAATTACATAATGCGCCGTATTATGGAAATTAAACTTCATAAAATGACTCCGACGCTTACTTTTGAAGATATTTTCAAAAAAGCTCGTATCACTGATAACAGAAAAGCAAAAGAAAATTCCCGTAAATACATTGAAGATTTTTTCAAACACCTGCAGAGCAAGGGCGTTATTAAAACTTTTGAATTTAAGAAAAAAGGCAATAAATTTTACAGCATCGAGTTCACTTTTTAGGTTAAAAAATTCACTTTTTAGGTTTTAAAAAATGGCGCAACAATGCGGGGTTACAAAAAACCGCGTCAAATGTGCACTGCCGTTATTGGGATTTTGCACTGCCGTTATTGGGATTTTGCACTGCCGTTATTGGGATTTTGCACTGCCGTTATTGGGAATTTCTCAAGTCAAAAAAAGCGGCTCAAACCCGCATTGGAACGCGGAATTTTCGACACCCCCAAAAACCCTTAAACATTGTAGACTTAATAGACAATGTAGCGCACGGCGGACGCTACGCTTGCCGCTTGCCTACGCTACGCTACGGCGCGGCACCGCCTACGCACAAAAAAAAAAAAAAAAGAGAAAAGAAAAGAAAGGCAAGCGTAGCAATAATAAAAATAGAAAAGCCGAAAGGAAAGAAAAAAACCGTTACCCCTACAAATATTTATACCGCGCCGAATTTTCTCAAAAAAAAAAAAATTAAGACAAAAAGGAAAGGAAGAAAAAAAGGTGAAAGAAAACATACCGGCAACGCTGCCAAAACTTTTGGAAATGAAAACGACAAAGCAAAAATTTTATGAAGTGTTAGGGAGCAATGCGGCAAGTTTCATAGCGTCATTGCTTAGCATGTACAATGAGGATGAAAAATTGAGGAAGTGCGATCCAGTATCGATATTGGCGGCGGCAAAACAAGCGGCAATACTGCAGTTACCAATAATGAAACAGCTCGGTTACGCTTATGTTATCCCGTACTATGACGGGAAAAATAAAAAGCAGGTCGCGCAGTTCCAAATGGGCTATAAGGGGTTTTTACAACTTGCAATGCGTTCCGGTGTTTTTAGAAACGTTAATACCGTTGAAATTTATGAAGGGGAAATAAAAAGCCGGAATAAAATCACAGGCGAAATAGAATTGGGAGAGCGCACTTCAGATGAAGTAGTAGGTTATGTAGCGTATATGGAGCTTGTCAACGGATTTTCAAAAACGTTGTATATGACACGCGCAGAAATTGAAGAACACGCGCAGAAATATTCGCAAAGTTACGCCTATGATTTAAAAAGCGGAAGTCGGACTTCAATTTGGAGCAAGAATTTTGACACAATGGCGAAAAAAACGGTACTGAAAAAGTTGATGACAACATACGCGCCAACGTCAATAGAAATGCAAAATTCAGCATTGGCGACAGCGTTAAAAGCAGATCAAGCAGTTATTTCAAAGGATTCTTACCAATATGTGGACAACGGCGGGAATGTTGTTGAACGTACCGACGATATTATTTCGGAGAATAGCGCAGAAATTATTGACGCAGAAACAGGCGAAATTGTCGCGCAGGAGGGTATTTCTGATGACGGAAATAGAAAAAGCTAAAATAATTTTGCAGTTGTCTGAGAACGTCAATTACTTATCCGAAAGAATAAAAGAATTGCAAATAAAAGTTTTGACG
>CALGGV010000332.1 GCA_937915725.1 uncultured Selenomonadales bacterium | reverse complement strand
AAGTAAATTAATTTTGTTCGTAGATTTTTTGGCGGCAATTTTTTTAGCGTTGAGTTCGTCAAGCAAAGTTTGCCACCAAGATTTTTTATCGTTTTTATCAAGAGTAACTTTGACGCGCTTAATTTCGCCGTCGTCGTTTTGAGAAATTCCCCAGCCGCGCAAGCCGCCGTCATCGCCGATAATAAAGCCGTGCGATTTTAAAATTGAAATTTAAAAATTTTATGTAAGTAAATTAATTTTGTTCGTAGATTTTTTGGCGGCAATTTTTTTAGCGTTGAGTTCGTCAAGCAAAGTTTGCCACCAAGATTTTTTATCGTTTTTATCAAGAGTAACTTTGACGCGCTTAATTTCGCCGTCGTCGTTTTGAGAAATTCCCCAGCCGCGCAAGCCGCCGTCATCGCCGATAATAAAGCCGTGCGATTTTAAGCCGGGACTTGAAACATTTTGAGTTGAAATGTCATAAATCAACGCCTCGTACTCAACGCGCTTTTCGGGATTATTTTGCATTTCCTTCAAAATTTTGGGCGAAATTGAAACATTGTTTAAGCCGCTACCGGAAAATGGAGCCGTGCCGACTTGAAATTTTAAATTTGGGAATTTTTCCTTTAAATCCTTCAAAATTTCGCCGCCGGAATTTTCCTGCGCCTGTGCAAAATTCAACGCCGCCTCTGAAACGTAACTGTTGCCTACCTTTACTGCCATTTTAATTACCTCCTTGTGAACAATCCTTGTTAATTCCTATCTTTTAAATATACGACGGAAGGGGGCATAAAATCCTTTTTTATTTTTAAAAATTTGCTAAACTTATGATTTTTTTAGATGCCAAATATAAATTTTTGCCTCGGAAGAAAAGCCACATTTGCGCGTCAAGATTATAAGCGCAAACTTTAAAGCCAAATTTTTTGTAAAGCCATTGTACCGTTAGTTTTTATTGAATCATAATTTTTTCAACCAAACCTTTTTCAAGCGTTCGTTAATTTTGTTGGCTAATTTTCCATCGCCCGCGCCAAAATCTATTGCGCTCCAATTATCTTTGAAAATTTTTTCTTTGAGGCAAACGCAAAAATTCTATCATTCCCCAAAAACTTGTATCAAAAATTTTGTGCATAGTTTTTTTATCGAAAGAATTTAGCGGCGTAAATGCAGCAATCGACGCTCCAAAATTGAAGTCTTACTCGGTCTCCTGCACAGGTTGTTGCCCCAACCTGATGAAATATAAATGAAATGAATTTTACAACACGAGTTTATTTTGGGCAAGTTTTTTGGCACCGTTTCATCCCCATAGCTTGCACGGCGCGATTTTAGATAAATTTTGCGCCGCGCCCCAAAATTTTTTCAATTAATTTTTTTCGAACTTGAGGGTTGCCTATTGCGCAAGTAAAAACGTTGTTTTCTTATTGGAGTCAAGATTATCAAGGTCAACTTCTGAATCCGGTTTTGCATTTTTCGCAATTTGAATTATATCATCTAAAGTTATTTCAGTCATAATTTTTTTTAATACTGTTGTTGCCGTCGATAATCCTGCTCCAAATCCGCTGATTAAAATTTTTGAAAAATTATCTTCATCAAGATAATTTTGTAACAGGAGCGGCAACGAGGAAGAAATTGTATTTCCGTATTCCTGCGCCTTAAATGGAATTTTTTCTGCAGGAATTTTTAATTTTTTTCCCAACTCTTCAACTACAAATTTGCTTGCTTGGTGAAACAAAAATAAATCTATTTCTTTTGCGGCAAGCTGATTTAATTCCAAACATTTTTGAATTGTAGCCGCGCCTTCCCTTAAAACAAAATTAAATACCCGCCTGTTGTCTGGAAAGATACACGCCTTGACGCTTTATAATGGTATCGTAATTTTGACTGCTCGTGCAAAAAGCTGTTTTACAAATTTCAAATTTTCCTTGCGCACTCAATAAAGTCGCCGTAGCCGCGTCGCCCAAAAGTAAATCTGCATTTTTATCTTCAGGATTTAAAATTTTGG
>CALGGV010000331.1 GCA_937915725.1 uncultured Selenomonadales bacterium | reverse complement strand
AAATTATCACAATGTAACCAATAAAGGTATAGATTTTATTATAGGTATTCCGAGTGATGAAGTTCAAATTTATAAATCCTTTGTCGGCGAAGAAATTTACAAGAAATTTTTGACAGAAAGGGTAAATGGGATTTTGCTTTTTCTTGATAAAAATACCGCTCAAGCCGTTCAAAATTATATTAACACTCCTGAAATTGATGCAAAGGCGAAATTCTGCGAACAATGGAACGCTTTAACAATGTATTCTGATGCAATGCAATTAACCGCCGCCGGAAATAATGTCCGCGTTTTTTATTGGAAAGTAAAGCCGCTGATTGAAAATTTGGGTGCGGGTACTGTTGCTGTAGCGTCAGCTTTTTTGGGTAATAAAAAATCTTCCCAAATGTACGGCAATGTTCTTGATTCAAACATTTCAAAGATATTTCAAACCTTTATGAAAAAATTTATGAAAGGGGACGCACTTCAACTTTACAACAACGAAATTAAGGGCGTTGACGCTATTGACTGGGAAGAATTTCCAAAGGCTCTGATTATTTCAGATAAAAATTTTCAATGTGAATTGATAGAAAATCATTTGACGGAAATTAAGGGCTTATTGGAGTTTTTCAAAAATATTATTGGAAAGTAGGTGGACTATGAAAAAATATTTTTACCTCGCGTTGGGCGGCGTTTTCGCTTTTATTTTTGGTTTAATTTTTTACGGCGCGTATATAAACCACAGCGACGAAACAAAAATTGCAGAAAGTATGGCGTCAAGACATGCTATACCGCTCAAAGGGGCAAAGGCTACTGTGAGGCAAATTTACCCGCGCGCCGTTTTGTGGGGCGTTGATATTTTTTCACGGGAGCAGACAGATGCCGTTGCACTTATCGACGGCAGAATTACTGCGGTTAATGTTACAAGAAATGATAACGTCACGGCGGGGCAAACGCTTTTTGTTCTTCAAAATGAATCTTATCCCGTAAGAATCAGGCAGGCTGAAAGTGATATTCTCCGCGCCGAAAGTGATATTGTTAAAGCTGATAACGAAATTATTAAAGCTGAAACCGCCCTTGCCAACGCTCAACACGATCTTGAACGCTATAAACGCCTCCTCGAAAAAGAGGCTGTCAACGTCAGTAAATTTGAACAAATTGAAATGATTTACAAAGAGGCTCAAATTAATCTTAGAAATGTAAAAGTTCAAAAAGAACAAGCTGTTGCTCAACGTGATTCACTGCAAGCTCAAAAAGACGCTATTTTAATTGAAAGTTCCTACAGTAATGTTACCGCCCCTATAGCCGGCGAAGTTTTAATTATTTATCGCAGAATCGGCTCTTTTGTTACCGCCGGGACTTCCCTTGCACTTATCGGCGATTTTCGCAATTTGTATTTTGAAATGACTGCTGATGATAAAGTTGTCCGCCAATTAGTTGAAGGTAAAAAAGCTAAACTTAATTTTTCTGAAAAAGAATTAACCAAAATTTACAACACCGAATATAAAAACGGCAATGAAGGCTCGCAACAAATTTTTGACGCCACGATTGTTGAAGTTACGCCTTCGCTTGATAAACCCGCCGCTATTCGCAAAATCCTTTGGCAGGTTGATAACAGTTCGGGAATTTTGGAACCGCGCAGTTACAGCGAAGTTTTTTGTCAAGCTTTTCTGCCGCGTAAATGTTTAACCGTTCCTTTAACCGCGCTTAATAATCAAAAAGATTCTCTTTTCGTTTTCGCGCAGGACGACACTATTAAAAAAACCGCTGTAACTACCGGCGCAGAGGACGGCTTTTTTATTGAAATTCTCAGCGGGCTGAATGAAGGCGATATTGTTGTTGAATCCTACTTTGACAATTTATCCGACGGTATGCCTGCTACTTCCATTCTTGAAGGAGATGAATAAATTGGAAA
>CALGGV010000330.1 GCA_937915725.1 uncultured Selenomonadales bacterium | reverse complement strand
AATTACTTCTTTTTGAAAATAGGCGGGATTTTTGAATTAAATTCCCAAATTTTCCAGCGTCGATTTTTCGGCGTGAAATTTCAACGTAACGCGGTTTTGAAAGATTTTGCTAAGAAAATTATTTCTTTTTGAAAATAGGCGGGATTTTTTGGATTAAATCCGAAATGGAGCCGAACTCTTGCGGAAACATTTCATTAGCCGCACGATTTTTTTCGCGCAGATTTTCAACGGTGTTATCATCGGTAATTTCGGCAAGCAACGAAACATTTTCGCCTACACCTAACAAAAATACTCTGCCGGCTATTTCAACTATGCAGACAGAGCGATTAGGTCCTAACGGCAAATTTTCAAGAATCCTGCCGCCGCCTGTCGCCATACGCGCATTGAAACGCCCGCCAATAAATTTAGCCGTAAAATACGCCATGACGATAACGACGGCAAAAACGGCAATTAAACTCAAAAGGTAGGCAAGCGTTGACCACCAAGAGACTGCAGTTGGTTGAGGAGAAACTTCCTCATATTCTGAAAGATAACTTCCAACCGCCTCTGCAGTCCCAAAATTAAAAGCCAACGTTAGCGCAATTATAACAGGCAAAAAATTTTTCAAACGCCAGTTCATTAGCCGACAGCTTTACGAACCGCCTCAAGGACGCGGTCCGCCTGGAACGGCTTAACTATGAAATCACGTGCGCCGGCTTGAATTGCCTCAATAACCATTGCTTGTTGTCCCATAGCTGAACACATAATAATTTTGGCATTAGGATCAATTTTTCTGATAGCTTTAACAGCAGAAATTCCGTCCATTTCCGGCATTGTAATATCCATTGTAGTTAAATCAGGGTGAAGTTCGCTATATTTTTCAACGGCTTTCATACCGTTTTCGGCTTCGCCAACAACTTCATATCCATTTTTGGTCAGAATATCTCTAACCATCATTCTCATAAATGCTGCATCATCAACGACCAACACTCTTATTGCCATAATTCATCTCTCCTCATTAAAATGTACGCAACGAAATTTTGTAGAAAAACTCCGACGTAAATTCTTTTGAAAATATTCGCTAGCATTATAACCTATACATTAAAAATCGGCAAGGTTTTTTTAGGTTGAAAGAACAAATCACTAAGTCTTATTTGTTACTTAAGTTGTTTTGCGCGTTCAGCAGGGCTTGCAATTTCTGTAATACGCACGCCAAAATTTTCATCAATAACAACAACTTCGCCCTTTGCTAAAAAGTGTCCGTTTACTTGAATTTCGACAGGTTCGCCAGCTAATTTATCCAATTCAACGATTGAGCCGTTGGAAAGTTCCAAAATTTCTTTGATAGATTTTTTTGTACGTCCGAGTTCGACGGTTATTTGAAGTGGTACATCCAAAATCAAGCCAATATTAGCATCGTTGACTTGAATTGGCTCCATAGAAAGTGGCGTAAACTGCGCGGGCGCAACCGGCATATTGGTAACAATATTTGACTGTTGAGGATATTGCGGCGGATAATAGCCCGGAGGCGGTGCCGCGTATTGAGGCGGCGGATAACCTTGTGGCGGGGGCGCGTACTGTTGCTGAGGTGGTGGTGCCGCGTATTGTTGTTGAGGTGGAGGCGCGGCTTGTTGAGGCGGAGGTGGTGGAGCTGCCGCTTGTTGAGGTGGTGGCGGCGGTGCAGCTTGTACCGGTTCCGGCGCAGGAGCGGGCGGAGGTTCCGGCGCGGGCGAAGAATCCATTGTGCCGCCCATTAACGCGCCAACTAATTCTTGTGCAACCGGCAAAGGCAAAATCTGCATAATTTCGCTATCGATTAAGCCTTCAACTTCCATTCTGAAAGAAATGCAAGCAACTTTTTCAGTGCTTTTCGCCATTTCGGTAACAATATCATCTTTTCCTAAATCAATGAAAGTTACAATAGGCGGCGAAATATCAATTTTTTTGCTAAACATAGTCGAAAGACTTGTAGCAACTGCGCCCATCATTTGATTCATTGATTCACCGACAGCACTCATTTGAATTTCATTCAAATTTGGGTCGGGGTTAGTACCGTCGCCGCCCATCATTAAATCTGCAATAATTGCGGCGTCTGTGGATTGAATTGCAAGAATATTACTGCCGTTAATTCCAACTGTGTAAGTAACTTCAACCATCAAATACGGCATTGGGTAACTGTCTTTGATGATTTTCATTGTAACAATTTTGACAGTAGGCGTTGTGATATTTACTTTGTGTCCTAAAAGTGCAGAAAGTGAAGTAGCCGCACTGCCCATTGAAATATTTCCAATTT
>CALGGV010000329.1 GCA_937915725.1 uncultured Selenomonadales bacterium | reverse complement strand
CCGTTTACAAGAATACATTCTCTGCAAATTCCTTCACGTTTCAAGCCGCAACTTTCGTACAAATGCAACGCCCTTTCATTGTAAGTTTTGCAATCAAGCCAGCCGCGATGGAAAATTTTGATTTTAAATTTCAATTAGAAAAATATTCTCTATCTAAAATACTTAAAACAATTAAATCTTCGTAGACGCCGTTTACAAGAATACATTCTCTGCAAATTCCTTCACGTTTCAAGCCGCAACTTTCGTACAAATGCAACGCCCTTTCATTGTAAGTTTTGCAATCAAGCCAGCCGCGATGAAATTTTTTTATTTCAAAACTCCACTTCATTAAAAGTTTTAAACTTTCTTTGCCGTAACCAACGCCTTTTTTATCAATGATAACGTGTCGCCATTCAATTCCAATATCATCAAGTCCACACAGCATAAAATATCCTACAGATTTTCCTGTTGCAATTTCTTCCACTATAACGTCCATTTTTTCGGAGTTGTCAGAATTGATAATCGCCGTATGAAAATTTTCACTAAACGGCAAAATGAATTTGATATTTTCCGGCTTATATTGAAGTTCAAAAATATATTTAAGGTCTTTCATTTCTGCGCGGCGCAGTCTTAATCTTTCGCCTTCAATCAAAATTTTGTTCATTTATTAGCCTCCATTAAAATTTTTGCAGATTTATTTTAAAAAACCAATTCGAGTTAAAATTTTTACTGCAATTCTGCCGACCATTGGAATTTGTTGCAAGTCTTCCTTCTTCATTGCGCCGAAAAGTGCAACTGCCGCAATATAAACCGCACAGCCTACAAAAACCGCGCCAAAAGTTGAAATAACTTCAATCTGCCATTGAGCCATTGTAAATTCGTAGAAAAATTTTACAACAACCGCCATAACGCCCGCCGCGCAGATTGTTTTAAAGAGTTGTCCCATCTCCATTTTGTAACCAATGTATTTATGAATGAAGTACAAATTTATAATCGCCGCAACTCCCATATCAGCCGCCGTCGCCCACGCCGCGCCCATTATTCCAAAATAAGGTAACGCCGTTAAGTGCCAATTCAGAAAAACTTTCGCCGCCGCCGCCAATATCATATTTACCATTGGTATTGTTGTATGACCGAGCCCTTGCAGTACGCCCGTTGAAACTTGATGCAAGCCCAATAAAATTATCGACACGGCAGAAATCATTACAGCGTCACCTGCGCCCGGCGCGTTATAAATCAAGCTTGAAATTGGAGTTGCCAAGAAAAATACTACCACGAACGCCGGAAAACATACAAAATTTGAAATGCGCACGCCCGACGCTGTCAATAAAAAAATTCTGTCTTTCTGCTTTAACGCCCGCGCCTCCGAAATTGCCGGTACAATCGAAACTGCCAATGACGCCGTTAAAATCGTTGCCAAATTTATCAGCGGTACTGCCATTCCGTTCAAATATCCGAAAAGCTCTGTTGCTTGTCTTACCGAATATCCGGCAACTTCCAAACGTTGCGGAACTATCATTAAATCTAAATTTGAAACAACCGGCAACATTATTGACGCGGCAGAAACCGGCAACGCCAATTTGAACATTCGCTTGACGATTGAAATTGTCGATTCATTTGCAGATTGTTCAGTTGGTTGCAAATTTGCGCCGTATTTAATTTCAATTTCTTTGTTTAATTTTATGTGAAAGTAAACTAAAACTATTAAGCCGGTAACTGCGCCCGCCAACGCGCCTAAACTTGCGCCCGCCGCCGCGTAGTCTAAGCCCCACGGTAAAAATAAATCTGCCAAAACTATCATTGTTATGACGCGGAAAATTTGCTCCACAATTTGACTTACGGCAGTTGGAGTCATTCTTTGCCAGCCCTGCAAATATCCCCTTGACGCCGCCAAAAATGTTACAAAAAAAACCGTCGGCGCAAGTACAACAACTGACATATAGGCGCGCGCGTCTCTGATTAATTGCCATTCAATCAGCCAACTTGCAGAAAAATATGTTAGCACTGAAAAAATTACACCCGTTATAAACATTAACCCCATTGCAATTCTAAAAACGCGTTTTGCGCCAAAAATATCATTCAGTGCAACTCTTTCAGCCGTGATTATTGAAATTGCAACCGGTACGCCGGCTTGAGAAACTGTCATTGCGAAAAAATAAATTGGGAATGCCATTTGATACAGCCCAATTCCTTCGCCGCCCAAAATTCTTGAAACAAATATCCAATTCAACGAGCCTATCACTTTGACAACGAAACTTGCGATTGTCAAAATCATTGTGCCTTTTAAAAATTTTTCACTGCCGGTATTTTTTTCTTCCGCCATTCTTTCAGTAACACCGCCTATAGTTGCAAAAAGTTTTTATCGTAGTTATAATTTCTGATAGGCAAGAGCCATAAGGCAAGAGTTTTTACTACTGCCTATTGCCTACTGCCTAAGATTATAACATTTTTCAAGCAACTGTGTATATAATCTTTGAAATTTTTATGAAAGTAAGAGGGCGCGTCTATGAAAATAAATCTGATAAAATTTAACACCGATATTGGCAAGACAAAGCCCGAAAATATTGTACATACCGAAAACGCCTGCCCTTTTTGCGACGTGGAGCATTTGACAGATATTTTGGACACGGACGGCGATATAATTTTTCTGAAAAATAAATATCCTGTGATTGAAGGCGCAGATTTATTTGTACTGATTGAGGGCAAAAGTTGTGATATTGACATGCCCGGTTACAGCCGCGAGCATATGCGCCGCGTTGTTGAAATGGGCTTGAAACATTGGAAAAAACTTTTGAATTGTGGCAAATACGAGGAAGTTTTATTTTTTAAAAATTTTGGTCCAATGTCGGGCGGCACGATTAAACATCCACACATGCAAATTGCCGCTTTTCCAAAATTAAATTCTGAATTGCTTTTTGATGAGCGGGAATTGCGCGGCTTAATCATTGCAGAAAAAAACGGCGTTGAATTGAACGTTTCAAATTTTCCGCGCGTAGGATTCGGCGAATTGAACGTTGTTGTTGACTGCGGCGGAAATGTTGAAACTTTGGCAGATTTTTTACAAATTGGCGTACATTATCTGATGAATTATTTTAGAAAAAATTTGAGCAGTTACAATATTTTTTTCTATCACAACGACGAAAAAATTTTTGCAAAGATCATGCCGCGCTTTGCAACTTCGCCGTACTTTGTAGGGTACAATGTACATTTTTTGCCGCGCAATATTCCGCAAATTGCCGACGAAGTTTTTAAAATTTATTTCAGCGACGAGCGGAAAATTATTTTTGAGTAACGGATTTAAAATCGATTTTTTGGCGGAAAATATCAGATTTAAGGACTAAGGATTAAGGACTAAGGATTAAAGACTAGGGAGAAAAACTAGCCCCTAAAATTAAATAGGGATTAAGGGCTGGGGAATTTTTTCCTATATATTCGGCGCAAATATCGATTTTTTGGCGGAAAATATCAACGTAGCACGCCTTGTAAGCTTTCACTTGATAAAAAGTACTTACCTGTTAAAATTTTTGAATTTAGGGGGCTTAAATTTGAAATTGGAAAAATCAGCCGCCGCCTTTGCACTTGCGAAAAAATTTATGCCGGGCGGCGTCAACAGTCCTGTTCGTTCTTACCAAAATGTTGACTGCAACCCGCCGTTTATTGCCCGTGCGAAAGGCAGTCATATTTTTGATATTGACGGCAACGATTTTATAGATTATGTAGGCTCGTGGGGACCAATGATTTTGGGACACGCGCACGAAAAAATAGTTGACGCGCTGAAAAAAGCCGTTGAACGCGGTACAAGTTACGGTGCGCCAACTGAACTTGAAACTGAACTTGCCGCGCTTGTTCAAAAATTTTATCCTTCAATGGAAGTTATGCGAATGGTAAATTCCGGAACTGAATCTACAATGAGTGCTTTAAGAGTTGCCAGAGGTTTTACCGGTCGTGAAAAAATTGTAAAATTTATCGGCTGTTATCACGGGCACAGCGATTCTTTGTTGGTAAAGGCGGGCAGCGGCGCGGCAACTTTCGGCGAGCCGTCAAGCCCCGGCGTTACTTTTGGAACTGCGCAAGATACAATAGCAATTCCTTACAATGATATTTCAGCCGTTGAAAAAATTTTTAACGAATGCGGAGAAAAAATCGCCGCCGTAATTGTGGAGCCGGTTGCAGGAAATATGGGGCTTGTTTTACCGGAAGAAAATTTTTTGGAAAAACTGCGCGAAGTTACAAAAAAATTCGGCGCACTTTTAATTTTTGATGAAGTGATGAGCGGTTTTAGAGTTAAAATTCAAAATAAAATTAAGCCGGATTTAACTTGTTTGGGAAAAATAATTGGCGGCGGTTTACCGTGCGCGGCTTATGGCGGAAGAGCTGAAATTATGCGCAATGTTTCGCCGGACGGCAAAATTTATCAAGCGGGAACTTTAAGCGGGAATCCACTTGCAATGACGGCGGGTATTGAAACTTTGAAAATTTTAATTGATACGCCGAATTTTTCTGAAAATCTTACCGCCAAAACTTCAAAACTTATCGAAGGAATAAAAGGCGTCGCGCAGGTTCCAATTCAAACGCCGCAAGCCGGATCAATGTTTTGTATATTTTTCAGCAATAAAAAAGTTAAAAATTATGAGGACGCCGCCTCTTGCAATCAAGCGCAATTCAAAAAATTTTTTATAGCAATGTTAGAACAGGGGATTTATCTTGCGCCTTCACAGTTTGAAACGCTTTTTGTATCAGCCGCGCACGATGATTTAGATTTTGAAAAAACTATCAACGCGGCGAAAATTGCATTTGGGGAGCTTGTTTAATGGAAGAAAAAAAAGAGCCGGTTAAACCGACTAAAAAAATAAAATTGAACTGCGCGAAGTGCGGAAAAAAACTTACACGGGAAGAGGCACTTGTCCATAAAAATTTACAGGGCAATAAGGAAATAATTTGCCACGATTGTTTCAAGGAGGCAACCGGCGTTGACTACAAAACTTTTATGTACAGGCGTGAGGCTGCCAAACAAACGCTTTTTGCAACGCTTTTCTGTATCGCCGCCACGATTTATGCTTTTGTTGAGGAAGGCTGGGAATACGGCGTTGCAGGAATTTTTATCACAATTTTAATTTTTCTGTTCTCGGCAAAAGTTAAATAATTTAAATTACTAAATCCCGACGCCTAAACGTTGGGATTATTTTTTTACAAAAATTTTTTTATCATGTTCAAAAATTCTTGCCGACTGATTTTATCTTCAATGTAACGAATTGCATTACGCCACAGCCGAAATTTAAATTTTGCTGAATTGTAGGGAATGTTTTCCAAAATCTTGTAACAATCTTCAAGCCGCGCCTTAGACTGCTGAAAAATTTCTTTACCGAATCCATCATAAAAATCTTTATTGTTCGGCTTGCCGATAAAATTTTGTCTCAAATTCATAATTTCTTGAAGTGTAGGCTGCTTGTTGGCGATAATAAATTTTTTCAAACGGCTGATAAAATCTTCGTCAAGAGCAAGCGGCTTGTATCCCATATGCTCCAATGACAGCGGTAAATATAGTCTTCTGTCATCGTAAACCGCCAAATTATGTTGATGCCCGTGAAGATTTATATCGTAGCCGTGAGCAAAACGCGGGCGGTGTGAAAACAAAATTATCACGTTGTCAAAATCAATTACCAATTCTTCAACAACCGCCGTAAAGCCGCAATTTAGGTAAAAATCTTGCGACTTTTTGTCGTGGTTGCCGCGCACTAAAATTTTCTTGCCGTTCCAACTTCCCAGCCGTTCAATCCAATTTTCGTTAAAAGAAATATCGCCCAGATGAATTACCGTATCTTTTTCAGAAATTGTTTCATTCCAATTTTTTTCGATTAGTTTTTCAAAATTGTCGGGGCGGTTGCAATATTTTTTTATATTTTCGTGTCCCAAATGTGTATCCGGAATAACATAAATCATTTTAATTTCTCCTTTAGTAAAATTTAAGTCGGCGTAATTTCGGCGGGCGAATATTTTTATTTTGAATCTTTCGGCGCGGCAATTTTATTTTGGGGCGTCGCGCAGGTTTTAATTCGCCGTGATAGCCGAGTGAAATTCTGTCACAATTCAGCACAAGATAAAAAATTTTCCTATAGCCGCCAAAATTGGGAAGTTTTTTTATGTGTCTTAAACGTCGATTAAAAATCCTGCGCCAAAATTTTCTGTGCCACAAATTGTTAAACCAACACAGCCGCTTTTTGTCAGTGTCGAAATATACTCCGGTTGTCCAAATTTTGTTGTTACTGTTTAAAAATTTTTTATAAAGTTTACGCCGCCGAATTTTTGAACGTTGCCAGCCGTTGCCGCGTCGATTTTTATTTTTCAAATGCAACCCCATTTATAATCAAAAATTTTTCTGTACATACCGCCGTTGGAAATTTCACCCTTGTAACGGCGCACAACTCGTTCAGCAAAATTTCTCAACCATTTATTGTTGAATGAATATCTGCAAAAATGACGCCGCCTTTTACAGTAACGGACGCCCGCAAATATTCCGCCCGGACTGCTTATCCATCTTACCCAACTTATCCATTGCGGAAAATTTTCGTCATAAAATTTATAAAGCGCGTCATAATCTTTGAAACTGCCGAGCTTGCAAGTTTGCCCGATTGTACAGATCCGCCAATTTCGGCGATTTTCCCATTGCTTGCGCTTGTAAGAATTGCCGGTACTTTTAAATTTTTCCTGCGGAATTATTATTTCAGAAATTGCCGCGTCTAATTCTTCAGCCGTCATAAAATTTCCCTTTCAATAATTCATACTAAGCGGCAGCCTTTTATATTCTGCGCCGTTGGAAATTTCGCCCTTAAATCTGCGCGCGCTCCTGCGTTTAAATTTTTTCATGTAGCGTTGAATTTTAATCCAGCGGCGCGGCGTGCAGTACTCAATTAATTTTATTCTGCTGTTCAGCAAACTGTATCGAATTCCCAAATTAGAATTGCCGATTTTGGAACAATATAAAAAATTATCCAAGTACAGTAAACGGTAGCCGTTGCATCTAAGAAAATTGGCAGGGTGCGGAGTATTTTTATAAATTTCCAAAAATATTTCAGGCGGGAAAAAATTTTTTAGGCGGCGTTTTTCATATTGCTTTTTAAAAAAATTTTTGGAACGGCGCGGTTTTTCCTGCGGAATTATTATTTCAGAAATTGTCGCGTCAAAAATTTCTTGTGTCATTTTTAATCCTCGCTAAAATTTGTAAACAATTCCTAGCCAAATATTGGGTATTTCATTGGAACTCTTTTAAAAGCGGAGCCGTCAGAAATTTTTCCGGTAAATCTGCGCAGAGCGCGACTTTGGATTTTTTCCATAAAGCGTCTATTTTTAACATCTTTTTTGGGTACGCAATTTGCCAAAAGTTTGAATCTGCCTGTCAACGCGCTATATCGAACGCCCAAAAAAAATCTGCCTCTCGACCAAATATCCATATGGTCATAATCTGTAGAATGCGAATAACTATCGGGCAGGCGAAGTTTTGAAAAGCTGTTAAAAAAATCTGTTGCGGCAGTTTTCATTTTTACCGGATTAACAAATTTTCTCAGGTGGAGTTTTTCGTATTGTTTTTTGAAGTAAGAATTTTTGGAACGGCGCGGTTTTTCCTGCGGAATTATTATTTCAGAAATTGTCGCGTCCAATTCTTCAGCTGTCATTTTTATCAATCCCACAAGTTGCAAAAATATTTGGCGAACAAATTTAAGCCTTCGTGAATTTTTTCGTAGTAGATTTTATCGGCATCCCAAATTTCTTGCGGCGTTTCATCACCGTTTAATTTTACTGCATGCAAGCCATATTCGTCCGGCTCCTCTGAAACTTCCATTGGACTTATCCCCTTTGCAATTAAAGAATAAAATTGTTCTTCGTGCCACTTGCTGAAAGGGCTATCCGGATAATCATCTCTAATTTGTTCAAAAGACCATAGCATTTTTTTTATTGTAGTTCGCCACGCTTGCATTTCCGGCGAAATTTTTTCATTGCGATTAAACGCCGGAATTGTATGCTGTTCAGCCACTGTTTCTTCAACTGCCTTGCTTAGTTCTTCATAAAATTCTTTAGTCGGTTTAAAATCCGGAGCGTGTTTTTCTTCCTCATCTTTTGAAAAATCATTTGGCACGCCGTAAAGTTTGTACGCTAAAAAAATTCTCAAGCCCGCCGAAATATAAACTGAAAATGTATGAAACAAATTCCAGCGTTCTAACGGTGTAAAATGTGGAATGTTTGATAAATTAAATTTCATTTTCGCC
>CALGGV010000328.1 GCA_937915725.1 uncultured Selenomonadales bacterium | reverse complement strand
GCCGCCGATGTTTTTTTCAAAAAAATTTGCCACTTCAAAATCACTGAAAATTTTTATCTATTACTATTTTTCGCCGCCGGTGTTTTTTTCAAAAAAAATTTTTCAAGTTCAAAATCACTGAAAATTTTTGTACTGTTGTTATTTTTCGCCGCCGGTGTTTTTTTCAAAAAAATTTTTCAAGTTCAAAATCGCTGAAAATTTTTGTCCATTGTTATTTTTTACCGCCGGTGTTATACTTTATCGAAAAAATTTTAATGGAGGAAAATTTATGCTTGATATGAAATTTGTACGTGATAATTTGGAAACCGTCCGTACAATGTTAAAAAATCGTAACAACCCACTGAATCTTGATAGTTTTGTTGAACTTGAACAAAAACGCCGCGCCCTGTTAAATGAAGTCGAACAACTTAAAACGCAACGCAATTCCACTTCAAAAAAAATTGGCGCAATGAAAAAAGCCGGCGAAGATACAGCCGCAATTTCTGCCGAAATGCGCGCCGTCGGTGATAAAATTTCCGCGCTTGATAATGAACTTCGTACCGTTGAAGAAAATCTGCGCGATATTCTGTTACATATTCCAAACATTCCAAAAGACGATGTGCCCATTGGAAAAGACGACAGCGAAAATCCGGAAATTCGCCGCAATGGTACTCCGCGTCAATTTAATTTCACGCCTAAGGCACATTGGGAAATTGGCGAAAATTTGAAAATCCTTGACGCCGACCGCGCCGCCAAAGTTACCGGCGCAAGATTTACTTTTTATCGCGGACTCGGCGCACGCCTCGAACGCGCTTGTATTAATTTTATGATGGACTTGCACTCCAACAAGCACGGCTATACAGAAATGCTTGCTCCTTACATTGTCAACAAAGACAGCATGATAGGCACGGGGCAACTTCCAAAATTTGCCGAAGATATGTTCAAACTTGAAAATCTTGATTATTATCTTGTTCCAACTGCTGAAGTTCCTACCACAAATTATCATCGTGACGAAATTTTATCAGCCGAAAATCTTCCGGAATATTACAGCTGTTATACTGCCTGTTTTCGCGCAGAGGCTGGCTCGGCGGGGCGTGATACGCGCGGCTTAATTCGTCAACACCAATTTAACAAAGTCGAACTGATTAAATTTACCACGCCCGAAACTTCATGGGCTGAATTAGAAAGTATGGTTGACGCCGCCGAAGACGTTTTACGAATTTTGGAAATTCCTTACCGCGTCGTTTTACTTTGTACCGGCGATATGAGTTTTACTTCCGCCAAAACTTACGATATTGAAGTTTGGATGCCCGCGCAAAATAAATATCGTGAAATTTCTTCCTGCTCCAACTGCACTGATTATCAAGCGCGCCGCGCCAATATTAAATTCCGCCGTGACAATAAATCTAAACCGGAATTTGTACATACTTTGAACGGCTCCGGAATTGCAGTAGGGCGAACTGTTGCCGCAATTCTGGAAAATTATCAAAATGAAGATGGCTCCGTTACAGTTCCTAAGGCTTTAATTCCATATATGGGCGGCGTTGAAATTATAAAATGAAACTTGAACTTACAAAAAAAAGTTTAATAATGGGAATTTTGAATATTACGCCGGACAGTTTTTCGGACGGCGGTTTTTTTTATTCGACTGAAAACGCAATTCAACACGCCAAAAAACTTATTGCAGACGGCGCGGATATTATTGACGTCGGCGCAGAATCTACGCGCCCCAATTTTACGCCAATTTCAGCTGATGAAGAAATTAGCCGCCTTGAAAAAATTTTGCCTGCGATAAAAAATTTAGGCGTTCCAATTTCGATTGACACTTACAAGCCGGAAGTTGCAGAATTTGCTTTACAAAACGGCGCGTCCATTATCAATGACATTAGCGGCAAAATGTTTGACGTTGCCAAAAAATTTTCTGTACCAATTATCGCTATGCACAATCAAAAAATTTCCGGCGGCGATATTATTTCTGATATTAAAAATTTTTTCAGAAAAAACCTGCGCGACGATTTACAAATAATTTTCGATGTTGGAATTGGCTTTAACAAAACGCAGGAAGAAAATTTGACGATATTAAAAAATCTAAGCAAGTTTAAAAATTTGGACGGGCGGGAAATTCCATTACTTTTGGGCGTAAGTCGAAAAAGCATTATTGGATATTTAACCAGCTTTGATATTAATAACCGCGACGAGGCAACCGGCGCAATTTGCGTACTTGCCGTTGCACAGGGCGTTAATATTGTGCGCGTTCACAACGTGGCGATGATTTCCAAAATGATTAAAATAGCTGATATTTTAAGGGCTAGGGGATAAGGACTAAGGGCTAAGGGCTAAGGATTTTTCACTAGTCCTTAATCCTTAAAAACTGATTGAAAGGAAGTTTTTCAATGGATAAAATAATTTTAAAGGGTATAGAAATATTTGGGCGGCACGGTTGCAGTGTCGCAGAACAACAACGCGGACAAATTTTCAAAGTGGATCTTGAATTAAATTTGAGTTTGGAGGCAGCCGGACAATCTGACGATATTAACGAAACTGTAGACTACGCGCAAATTTTGTTTGACGTTGAAAGAATTGTAGGCGGCGTCCCGCGCAAATTGATTGAAACTGTTGCTGAAGAAATTGCAGAAACTTTGTTAGAAAAATATCCGAAAATCGAAACTTTGAAAGTTGTATTGCACAAGCCAAACGCGCCACTACCTGTCAGATATTTTGAGGCGGCAGTGGAAATTTCAAGGCGCAGAAGATGATTTACTATTTGGGCTTAGGCGCAAATTTGGGCGAACGTTCAAAAAATATTCGTGCGGCTATTGAAAGTATAAAAAAAATTCGTGGCGTCGAAATTTTGCGCGTTTCTTCATTTTACGAAACGGCGGCTTGGGGCGTCACGAATCAGCCGAATTTTATTAACGCGGCTATAAAAATTTCTTCAGAATTGGAGCCGCTGCAACTGCTTGATGAACTTCAAAAAATCGAAATTGATTTAGGGCGCGTGCGAAAAGAACATTGGGGCGCACGCACGATTGACATTGATATTTTAATGATTGACGACTTAAAAATAAATTCCGAGCGATTAACCGTACCGCACAAATTTTTATATGAACGCGATTTTGTTTTAGTTCCATTGAGTGAAATTTTGCCCACGTTGAAATTTGAATTGCACGGCGATGAAGTAAAAAAAATCGTAGGCAGTCCCATTGATTTTAATTTGAAAATGGTTGCCTGCGTTGACAGAAATTTTGGCTTAGGTTTTCAAAATAATTTACTGTTCAAAATTCCGGAAGACTTAAAAAATTTTCGTGAATTGACGCTGAATAACGTTGTAATTTACGGGCGCAAAACTTTATCAACTTTGCCGAATTGTCAACCGTTGCCGTCGCGCAGGAATATTATTTTGAGTAAAAAACTTGAAAAAATTCCCAACGCCGAAATTGTCAGCAGTCTTGAAAATTTGTGGCAAGTTTTGAATGTTGACGAAAAAAATTTTGTAATAGGCGGCGCAGAAATTTTTAGTGAACTTTTACCCTACGCGGCAGAAATTTTTCTAACTGTTGTTGACGTAGAAAAACCGGCAGATTGTTTCTTTCCGAAATTTGACGAATTTAAATTAATTGACGCTAAAAATTTAAAAGATTTTTCTTTTCTGGAATTTCATAAGTGATTAATACCGCATCTCGGCGTTCTTCAGGATTGTCGGGATTTTTTATTCTTACAGGCGAAATTGTTAAATTTTCACAAGTTTCTTGAGCCGCCAATAAAAGCTCTCGATTTTCTAAAGTTATCCATTTGTCGTAATTGATTATGCACATAAAATCAAATTTTGTATTGTTATTGCGTCGATAAATATAATGAAAAGCATGCCATGGATTTTTAATTTGCCAATTAACATAAAGTTTTGCGCCGGTTAAGCCGAGCGGATCAAATTCATCTATTTGCGCAAGCTCTTTTACCGTTTCCAAATTATTTTGTATCATTTCTTCATTTTGGTAAAGATTTTTTATTTTGCGGCGAATGTTATTGTAATAATCATTTGACGCGCAATAATCCCGTCCATAAACCATACTCAAACAACGCAACTGATTTTCTTCAAGCCCGCCCACAACGTAAATAATATCTCTTTTAGGCGGTCTCGGCTCAAAAAGTGAATTATCTTCCCAATAAAGAATATCACGGCAATTTTTAGAAATTAAAGGATCATTCATTTGTAAAATTTGCATTGGCGGAACATTATTTAACAAAACTTCACCGTTCAAGGGTTTAACTTCAGCAATTTCTTTGTAATTCTCTGTGAAAAGAAAACACTTTATATTAGATAAAGAGCGACTATTTTCATTTTCCAAAATATCATTGTCGGAATTAACTTTTATACTTTTTATTACAACAGCATCGCCGTCTCTCAATATTAAATCCGGAGTTTCTGATTGCGTTCCAATATAAGAAAAAACTTCTTTAAAATCATCTTCACGATAAAATGAATCAGCAAAAATATCCATAATGTACTTTTTAAAATCTTTATTTGTAGATTCCGTTAAATCAAAATTTTGTATTTCAAAAAGCGTTAAAATTGCGTCAATAATATTTCTCATACTCGTACCTCAAAATATTTACCTTTGTCGTCGTCTTTTTTGGGCGGCGGCGATTTTTTTATTGGCGTAGGAACTTTTTCAGCGGCGGCTTTTAATCTTTCGCCGGAGCCTTCAAACAGTTCAGATTTTTTAAGTTTTGGATTTTTTCGCACTAAAAATTTTTTAACAAAAACAATGCTTAAAATTCCAACAAAAACCAACATTACAGCCCAATAAAAACCGCTGTAACTTTCATTTTGATAAGAATGGAAACTGCGCGGCGTTTCTGTAGTTTGAAAATTTTGTCTGTCTTCATTTTGAAATTCGCGCAGAATTTCTTTACCACGATTTGAATTTTCATTTGTAACGGGTAAATTTTGAGTTGCATTTGGAATTTCATTTTCAGGGCGCGTAACAGTTCTTTTTGTTAAAGGTCCCGCGCCGTTTGCAACTGCGTCACGCGCCATATCTTCCGGCGTTGTAACTTTTTTTTCTATGGTTTTTGGCGGTGGATTTTCAACCGTTTTTTTTTCTTGGGCGACAGGTTTTTCTTCAGTTTCACGTTTAAAAGGTATTTCAAAAAATTGGTGCGCGTCAATTTTGGCGTGTGATTCTGTAGCCTCGCCCTTATCGATTGTTGGAGGCGTGGGCGGCGTTGGAAGTTTTAAAGCCATTAGAGTAAATGGGCGCGGAGTTCTGCGCCGTCCTTTGCTGAAAGATACGCGGGCGGAATATCTAGAACTGTTTTACAGCCGAAATTTTTTTCATTGTACAAACGAAAAGCGGCGCGCGCGTACGCAATTAAAACGCTTGTTGTAAATTCCGGATTTGAATCAAGTTTTAAATTAAATTCGATAATTTGATTGTGCGAATAATTTTCGCCGGTATTGCCGCTGCGAATTACAAATCCGCCGTGCGCTAAGCCGCTGTGATTTTTATAAAATTCTTCTTCGCTGATAAAATTAACCGTTGTATCGTAATCTGCAAAATAATTTGGCATAGTTTTAATTTGGCGTTCAATTTCGGCGGCGTCCGCGCCTTCCTCCAAAACTACAAAACATTCGCGCAAATGTTTTTGACGTGTGGTAAGTTCAGGATTTTTGCCGCTGCGAACTGCCTCAAGTGCCGCGTCAATAGGAATGGTATATTGTTTAGCGTTTTTGACGCCCTTAATTCGGCGCACGGCGTCAGAATGCCCTTGACTTACGCCTTTTCCCCAAAATGTATAATCCCTGCCGTTTGGAAGAATTGCATTGCCGTAAACCCGCGCCAATGAAAACAAGCCGGGATCCCAACCGACAGAAATAATTGCAACGTGATTAGAATTTTTCGCCGCCGCGTCAACTTTGGCGAAATGTTCAGGGATTTTTGCGTGAGTATCGAAACTGTCAATGACGTTAAAATTTTTGGCAAATTCCGGCGTTTGAATTGGTAAATCTGTAGCACTGCCGCCGCACAAAATCATCACGTCAATTTTATCTTTCCAATTTTCGGCGTCGCTCGCACTCACGACAGGAACATTTGGCGTTTGAATTTTTACATTTGCAGGATTTCTGCGCGTAAAAACTGCCGCAAGTTCCATATCAGAATTTTCTTTAATGGCGTATTCGACGCCGCGTCCCAAATTTCCGTAGCCCAAAATTCCTATTCTCATTTAATTTTTACCTCCAAAATTAATTTTTATTGCGCCTGCCTTGCAAATTTTTTTACATTCGCTGAAATTATTCAGCCGTAAATTTTTTCAAGCCAAAATGAATTGCGC
>CALGGV010000327.1 GCA_937915725.1 uncultured Selenomonadales bacterium | reverse complement strand
GACGGCTTGCGAACGGCAGGGAATTTCTAACGACGTTCAAAATAAAAATATTTATTTAAGTTACGACGAAAAAAATATTGGCGCGGCAATAAAAAAAGCATCTGAACTGCGCGCCGCCGGTAAAGTGGTTGAAATTTCTTTGACGCCGCAAACTTTCGACGCCGCCAAAATTTCTCAAGCTGAAAAAAATTATACCGAGCTGATTTACTTAAAATGAACTGGATTTTAAAACGCGCAAGGCAATTTTACCGCGCTTTGACGGCTGATATTTCCATTGATGATGAAAAATATATTATGACGCACTTAAACAGCGCGGAGCAGAAATTATTTTTTCAAATGGGGCTAATCGACCAATTTCACAGCTTGAACGTTGCCTACACTATCGAACGGCTGGTTATTCAAGGCAAGCAGGGAATTGACAGAGAATTTTTAATCCGCTGTGCACTTCTTCACGATATTGGAAAAATCAATTTTAAAGCCACTGTTTGGAATAAAATTTTTGCTGTGCTTGTGACAACTTTTTTTCCGCGCCTTGCTGATGAATTGGAATTGAAAGGCAACCGTTCAATTTATATTTATCGCAACCATGCCGAATTGGGCGGGCAAAAATTACAAAAAATGGGCTTGTTTCAAGAGGCTAAAATAATTGCGCGTCATCATTCGCCGCCGCGTGACGACGATTCACGAGAATTAAAACTTTTGCGCCTTGCCGACGAAGAAAATTAAGGATTAAGGACTAGGGGCTAAGGACTAGGGATTAGGGGGAATTTTTACGAAAGATTATATAACAATCGCCCTGCCGAAGGGTAAACTTTTTAATTTGTCAACCGAACTTTTTAAAAAAGTTGGCTGGACGGCTGAAGGTCTGCACGAAAAATCCAGAAAACTTGTTATCACAAACGAAACTGAAAAATTAAAATTCATTATCACAAAAACTGCAGACGTTCCAACTTATGTTGAAAATGGCGCGGCTGACATTGGAATTATCGGCAAAGATGTAATTTTGGAAAGTGGAAAAGACGTTTACGAGCTTTTAGATTTAGGTTTTGGCAAATGTCATTTGATGATGGCTGTACCGAAAGATAAAAAGCGCGCAAGCCTTGAAGATTATGCACATACCCGCGTTGCTACAAAATTTCCGCACATTGCCGAAAAATTTTTTGTTGAACGCGGTATGCAAATGGAATATATCAAACTCAACGGTTCAATCGAACTCGGACCAATAGTCGGCTTGAGTGAAAGTATCGTTGACATTGTAGAAACCGGTACAACTCTGCGCGAAAATAATCTTGAGGAAATTGTTCACATTATGGACGCAACCGCCCGCCTTATCGCTAACCGTGTAAGCTACAGATTGAAATTTGACAGAATTAATAATCTTGTCAACGAACTGGAGAAAAATATATAGTAGAAAATTTGGTTGCAACGTGATGTTGCACCGCGTTAGCGGGAAACCAAATTTTCTGCTTAATCCCCCTTTCCTAAGGGGGAATTAGGGGGTTTGCGAAATGAGCGGCGCAGCGTAGCAGGATAGCGTAGCAAGCCAGCGAATGAGCCGTTACTTTTTTTGTTACTTTTATAAAAATACACTCCTATATATACAGAATAGAAATTTTTTTAATTCGTGATGAAATGCCAAAAAATCCCTTGACTTTATAGCTGTGTAGCTATAAGCTTATATAATTACAGAACTATTTTGGTTGTTGAATTTTTTTGTTACTTCATAAAAATCACACTCCTATAGATACAGAATAGAATTTTTTTTTAATTCGTGACAAAACGCCAAAAATTCTTGACTCTACTTATCAAATATGATAATATCTTTATCAAATTTGATAAGTACTTTTTAAGTACTACTGTCCAGAAATGAGAGGTAATTTTTATGGAAGATGACAGAAAAGGTATTGAGGAAAGTTTAAATAATGTTATTGAATTACCAAAGAAGAAATCACGTTATTTATCAGTTGTCAACGATGAAACCGGCGAGGTTGAGGCTTATATAAAACTGAATCCCAAAAATCTTGGAAAGGGGTGGATTGCTTTGTATCAGAATTCTTCAGCGTGGCTTGCTCAACAAAATTTAACGGGCGAACAATTTAAAGTGTTGTTTTATTTGTTTAGCAAATTAGATTTCGATAATTATTTAAGAGTTACAAACAAAGAAATTTCTGAATGGGTTCATATTCAATCTACTAATGTTTCACGCGCAATGAAAGCATTAAAAGATTTGGGAATAATAGTAGAAGGTTCTAGAGATGGTTTGCACAAAACGTATCGCCTTAATCCTGACGTTGCACACAAGGGCAAAGACCGCGACAAAAATATTATTGAATTTAACGCAATGAAAAATAGTGATGATTAACCGGAGAAAATTTATGAAAATAATTGAAAGTCAAAAAATCCCGCGCGCAGAAATTGTTAATCTGCTTACAAAAAAATCTTTTGACGAAATTGAACTTCCGCCAAAAATTCGTGAATCCAACAAAAAAATCTTTGGCGCAG
>CALGGV010000326.1 GCA_937915725.1 uncultured Selenomonadales bacterium | reverse complement strand
CGGAACAAAAATTTGAACTGATTGACGGTATACAAAAAATTATTGACAACGTCGGAGAGGAAAAATTGCGCCGTTATCGTGAAGACGTGAAGAAAATCCCATTATATAAAATTGTGCGGGCGGTGCTGTCAATGAAAAAAATTATTTTGGTACATTCAATGTGCTCGCGGAGAGCGTTCGCCGCAATGGTGCCGAAAAAATTCAGGAAGTAGCAATTTCAGAAAATTATCCTTGTGAAGTTGCGGCACTTTCACTTTCTGAAATTTACGAACTGCGAAAAATCGACGCAGATATAATTTTACCGGAACCGTTGTGTTTTCATTCAAGCAAAAAAATATAGGAAATTTGCCCAAATACGCCGATTGATATACTTGGAATGAAGGCTTACGGTTTAATGGACGGCAAAACTATTTTGAACATTGCCAAGAAAAAATGCAAATGATTTTATGAATTATGATGGTACTATCTAAAGACCTCCGATTGAGGCGAATATTTTTTATCCTAAAAAAGTATGATTCAAAATTCGTTCATTGTCTATAAATTTAATGTGGCGGCGATTTTGGACAAAAAAATTAGCCGCAATGTTACTTACGGCTGAAAATAAATTTTCTGTAAAAAATTTTTTTAAATCATTAAAATTGCAAACTTAAATATCCCGATAACTCCCGATGCTACTCCAAAAAGGAAAAAGTAAGCTTGCTTTGTTAAATTTGCCAAAGAAATAAATAAAATTCCAACTTGTAAAAGAATAACTGCATCTGCAAAGGCTACTTTCAATTCAAGAAATGTTTCTCGATCTGCTTCATTTCGCTCGGCTCTTTCTTTAGCTTCTTGTTTTCTCGTTTCATATTTAGCGATGTTATCTTCATATCTTTTTTTTAGTTGTTCAAATTTTTCCTTGTCAGCCGTAGCAGGATAAAATTGCTTTGCTGCCGTTACCGCCGGCATAAAGTGAGGCAAACGCCGCAACAAGCGTCATAATCAACAAACATAACGACGGCAGTTGAGATCCCAATTCTGAAAATTTAAATTTGCCGATAGGATTTTTAAACCGCATAAAATAGCCCTTCTTCCAAAAAATTTTTCAATTTGATTTTAAAAAATGTAACCTATCGCTGTCAAGAAAATTTTCAATTTGGCGCGGCTTGCGTAGCAGTTAAAATTTACAAAGGAAAACGTATTTCTATAATTGAAAAATTTACCATTAGCAGTTCAAATTTTTTCAGCAATAAATTTATCCTTCCAGTAATTTTTAAAGTACGCCGTCCAATTTCATTTGCGTTTCGCCCCAATTTGACATTAAATTTAACACGGGGATTAAAGATTTTCCGCGTTTCGTCAAAGAATATTCGACAATCGGCGGAATGGTATTGTACTGCTGGCGATTTACTATTTTTGCCTGTTCCAATTCCTTCAAACACTTTGTAAGCATTGTTTCAGTAATTCCCGTAACTTTTCGCTGTAATTCTCTGTAGCGCAGGGTATTATTTTCACTTTCAGTCAAGTACCAAAGTATTGGAATTTTCCATTTTGAAGAAAAAATTTCCACCGTGTACAAAATTGGGCATTTGTTATCGTAGACGCTTTTATCGGCGTCGAATTTTTTTGCCATAAAATCACTCCAATTAAGCCCAGAAAAAAAGCGGCAAGCCATAAAAAATTGGCTCCTTGCGAACTTATTTTTGACGATTATAATTTGGCTAAAAAATTTTGTAAAGATTTTAGGAGAGAAATTCAAAATGAAAAACATCTTCGACAAAGTTAAATTAAATCAACTTGAATTGAAAAACAGAATTTTTCGCTCGGCAACGTGGGGGGCGGCGGCTGATGATGAAGGCAATTTAACCGCGCCGCTTTATGAAATTTATTCTGAACTTGCGGCGGGCGGCGTTGGAGCGATTATCACGGGAATTACTACAATTTCGCCGCACGATAACCTAATTGAAGGAATTGTGCAATTTCATTCAGATAATTTTATTTCGCAACACAAAAAATTAACCGACGCGGTACACGAACACGGCGCAAAAATTTTTCTTCAGGCGGCGATTGTCGATTCAGTTTTCTACATTGGCGACGAACTTTATCAAATTCCAATTAACAAACTTTCAGCCGAAAATATTTCTGAAGTTGCTGAACTTTTTAAAGCGGCGGCAATTCGTGCAAAGGCGGCAGGTTACGACGGTTTACAAATTCACGCGGCGCATTTTTTCTTTTTGAGTAAATTTATCAGCCCGCTTTACAATCAGCGCGGCGACGAATACGGCGGCAACTCTCAAAAACGTGCAAAAATTTTAGGCGATATTCTCGACGCCGTAAGAAATGCAGTTGGCAAAGATTTTTGTATAATCGCCAAAATTAACGGCGACGATTTTACACAGGGCGGCTTGCGAATTGAAGATTGTATTGCGGCTTGCGAAGTTATGAAGTTGCACGGGATTGACGCGGTAGAAATCAGCGGCAATTATACTTCACGCGATGCAAAAGTTTTTGTCAATGAAGGTTACTTTAAAAATTTAGCGGTTGCCGTGAAAAATTCGTTGCCGGATTTAAAAATAATTTTGGTCGGCGGGCATCGCAGTTTTGAGGAAATGAATAAAACTTTGAATGAAACGGCGATTGAATTTTTATCAATGTCACGCCCGCTTATTCGTGAACCAAATTTGATAAATCGTTGGCAAAGCGGCAATTTAAAGCCTTCGTCGTGCGTTTCCTGTAATTCGTGTTACAATACAAAATTTCATCAGTGTATTTTCAATTTGAGGAGGGGAATTTAAATGCATTTTACAAGCGGAATAAATCGCCCGCCTTTCGAGGCAAATTCAGGATTTTTGCAAGTAACCAGCGGCTGCTCCCATAATCTCTGCAAATTCTGTGCTTACTTCAAATCAGCCAAATTTAAATTTTCGGCGATTGAAGAAATTGAGGCGGATATAAAAGAAATTCCAAAATATTTTGGGGCACCGACAAGAATTTTTTTGCAAGGCGCGGACGGATTTGCAACAACTTATGATACTTTAATGAAGGTTGCCGAACTTTTGAAAAAATACGTGCCAAGCGTTCAAACTATTGGCGGCTACGCAAGGATTGATAATTTTCTTGATAAAACGGTGGAGCAGTTGAAAAATATGAAGGACGCGGGATTTTCCAGCCCTTACATTGGCGTTGAAAGTGGCGACGACGAAATTTTAAAGCGCGTCAATAAAGGCTACGACGCTAAAACTGCGCGAGAGCAACTTGAAAAATTGACTGCGGCAGATTTTTCAATTATCGCAAATTTTTTAAATGGAATTGGCGGCAAAAATTACGGCTTGAGTCACGCGCAGAAAACCGCCGAACTTTACGACGGAATAAAAATTTCAATGATTGAAGTTTCTTCTTTGACTTTAGTACCGCACACGCCGCTTTATTACCAAAAAACTAAAGGCAAATTTGAAGAGGCAACCGAAATTGAACGCCTTCAAGAAATGCAGGAATTTCTCCGCAAACTTAGCAACGAAACAATTTTTCTTTCAGATCATATTTCAATGCCGTTTTTCGTACGCGCCGAATTGCCGGAACAAAAATTTGAACTGATTGACGGTATACAAAAAATTATTGACAACGTCGGCGAAGAAACTTTGCGCCGCCACCGTGAAGAAAATCCCATTATGTAAAATTGTGCGGGCGGTGCTGTCAATGAAAAAAATTGTTTTGGTACATTCAATGTGCTCGCGGGGAGCGTTCGCCGCAATGGTTGCCGAAAAAATTCAGGAAGTGGCAATTTCAGAAAATTATCCTTGCGAAGTTGCGGCACTTTCACTTTCTGAAATTTACGAACTGCGAAAAATCGACGCAGATATTATTTTACTGGAGCCGCTGTGTTTTCATTCAAGCAAAAAAATACAGGAAATTTGCCCAAATACGCCGATTGATATACTCGGAATGAAGGCTTACGGTTTAATGGACGGCAAAACTATTTTGAATTTTGCCAAGAAAAAAATGCAGGTGATATTATGAAATATAACGGAACAATTTACAGACCGCCGATTGAGGCGAATACGCTTTTACTGCCCGTTACTGAAGGTTGCAGCCACAATCCAAGTTGCAGATTTTGCTCAATGTATCACAATGTAAAATTTCGTATTTTGTCACAAGAAGAAATTGAAAATTGGCTTAATGAAATTTTATTTGACGCGGGCGAATACAGCAAAAAATTTCGGCGAATTTATTTTGTTGGCGCAGATCCTTTCGCAATTTCGGCAAAGCGGCTTGAAGCAATTATCACGCTTGTAAAAAAATATCTGCCGAACATTGAAATTTTCACAATGTACGCGGCAGTTAGAAACATTAAAGCCAAAACTGACGAAAATTTGAAAAGGCTGAAAAATTTGGGCGTCAATGATTTATATGTAGGCGTTGAGTGCGGACTTGATGATGTTTTAAAATTTCTCAACAAAGGTAATAGCGTTTCAGATATTCGTGAACAATGCGGCAGGCTGAATGATTTACAAATTCGCCATATGGATATGCTAATGCTCGGCACGGCAGGAAAAGGACGCGGCGAAGAGTGCGCCATTGCCTCCGCCGACCTTGTCAACGAAATTAAACCCGATACAATTCTGATTAACACAATGACGGCTTTTCCTGAAACAAAGCTTGCTGAAGATATTCAAGCCGGAAAATTTACGCCCGCCGGTGAAAAAGAAATTTTGATTGAGGAAAAAATTTTTCTGGAAAATTTAAACTTGCCGCAAACTTATTTTTGGGCGGCTCATGCGATGGATTCAGTGCGAATTGCCGGTTACATTGGCGACAGCAAAGAAAAAATGTTGCGGATTCTGCAAGATAACATTGATACGATTGACGAAGAAAAATTTGCAAAAACTTTTAGGCGCGACCACATTTGATAAAAATTGCGCGGCTTTTCCATATGTAATAATTTTTCTGGAAAATTTAAATTTGCCGCAAACTTATTTTTGGGCGGCTCATGCGATGGATTCAGTGCGAATTGCCG
>CALGGV010000325.1 GCA_937915725.1 uncultured Selenomonadales bacterium | reverse complement strand
TGACTTTAACGATTGTAAGCGGCGCGGCTTTTATGGCGGCTGATTTATGCGGCGGGCAACCTATTTTTTCTGCGTTATTGAACAGAAAATAAAAAAAGCCGGTACTCTTTTGAAGTACCGACAAAAATTTAATTGTTCTACCTGTTGTTCTTTTTTAACTCCTTAACCTAATCGCCCGAGTTGATTAACTGAATTATCGAGCATTGTATCTTGTGTAGTCACGGCTTTTGAGTTTGCCTCGTAAAGCCTATGATTATGTATTAATTCAACCATTTCTTGAACTATCTCAACATTTGAACGTTCTAACATACCTTGCATAACTTCACCGGTTGCCGGTTGAGGTTGTGCGTTATTTACTGCGTAAAAAAGGTTATCGCCTTGTTTTTGAATTGCCAAACGATTATCAAATTGTACAACTTGAATTTGTATAGGTGTTGGATTGGGTTCAATTCCGTTTGTCATTCTTTGTCCATTAATAAAAATTGTGCCGTCATTTGAAATACTAATACTTGATTCAGCAACACCCGCCGGAATTGTAATCGGGTTGCCGGTTCTGTCTAACAAATTATAACCGCGTATATCTTGCAACACGCCGTTTTGATTTCTAAAAAAAGCTCCACTGCGCGTGTAACGTATCCCTTGAGGCGTTTGTATTGTGAAAAACCCTTCGCCTGCGATTGCCAAATCAAAGGTATTGCTTGTACTTTCAAACGAGCCTTGCGAATAATCTACCGCTATTTCTGCTATATAATCGCCTAAGCCTAATTGCCCTATTGCCGGCGCGTCTTGATCTTCGACTTTAAAACCTTTAATTTTGGTAATATCGCCGCTGCCCGTGTCGAGGAGTCCGTTTCCCGGTACACCGCCGCTTGTTTTGCTGTCGTCGTACATTCTTTTTATCAGCATATTTTCAAATTCTTGATGTACCGCTGTATCTTTTTTATAGCCGGTGGTTGCGGCGTTCGATAAATTATTTGCTATTACGTCGGTTCTCCGTGCCTCTGTTATCATACCGGTTGCCGCCGTGAAGAGTCCTCGCCACATCGTCTACCACTTCCTTTTTTTTCTTATTTTCAGCTGAAAATTTTGTAGTTCCTTCTACCAAATTTTTTATCGTCATTTCTGCATTTTTTTTTAAATTTGTACATTAAATCTTAAGATTTGTAAATTTTAATCTGTGAAAAACTTTTTCTTTATTAATTAATGTACTTTCTTTTTTCTACAGCAAAAAAAGAAAGTACCAAAGAAAAAGTGCCGCGCCCGCCTGCGTTTTTCGCGTCGAATTTTTCAGAAATTGAAGGGTTATAGCCGCGTTTGAGTGCGTTACAGCAATTTCAGCGTTACCGATAAAAACGGAGTGCGGCGGGCGTTTTTCAATTTTTTTCCAAAAAATTTGGCGCATCCTGCGCCGATAGCGAGGCGCGCGTCCTTGCGCGCCTCTTTTTATTTACCTGCAATCGTTAAAATTTAATTATTTAGTTTCCCATTCGCCTGATTTATTTACTGCGTATTTTGTACCGTCCAAATCAAATGTAACGCCGCTTGTCTTAGCATCTTCAACTGTCAATGTGCCGCCTGCTTTAAGTTCAAATTTTACGTCATTTCCTACAAATAAATCTTCACCAACTGCTTTAAGGTCGGCAAGAGTAATACCATCAAGTTTGACAGTGTCTTTTGAAGTTGCGCCTTGAACTACGTCATTGCCGTTATTCTTAGAATAAATGAATGTATCCTCTCCACTGCCGCCAATAAGCGTATCGTTGCTTGTGCTGTCGCCGCCCCAAAGACTGCTTGTACCATTGCCGCCAATTAATACGTTGTTTTTGTCACTGCCGTAAAGGGTCAATTCACCTTTGTAACCTGTAGCGTCGATTGTCCTAATATCGCCGCGTACAACATTATATTGGTCATATTCATCGTCGGAAGATCCGCTGTCTCTAAAGTCAACAGTAACTGTTCCTGCGCTTAAATCTGCAAGTGACATTGTAGCATTCTTGCCTGTTACCCAGAATGCACTTGCCTCGTCACTAAGTGTAATTGCATCTTTTGCAAATTGCGTAGCGGTAATTTCGTTATTCGCGTCTTGTAATTGAACAATTTGTCCGGAGCCGCCTTCAATTTTTACAAAGCCGCCGTCTTCAAATTCCAAAATTACAGCATCATCATAAATTTTAACGCTACTAATTTCATTTTCGCCGATATTGAGTTTGTCAGAATTTTCAGCAGTTCCAAATTCAAAGTTGGAAATTGTATCTTTACCGCCGCCTTGTTCATAAACGAAAGTATCTACACCGTCGCCGCCAATAAGTGAATCGTTACCTGAGCCGCCGTTCAAAGTGGAGCCGCCCGCACTTGCAGTGATAATATTATTCTTATTGTTGCCGGTAAGTTCTGCCGTGCCGTCAAAGCCGCTTGCGTCAAGATATTTAATATCGCCGTAGAAACTCAAATTATCAGCGTCATTAAAGTCTGCATTGCTTAAATCTATTACAGCCGGACTTTCGCCGGTGTAGTCATTAAGTGAAACAGTAGCGTTTTTGCCGCCCGCCCAATAGAATTTTGAATTTTCGTTGACTGAAATTGAATCATTATCAAACTGTGCGTTTATAACTCCGTCGGTAAATTCATTCTTGAATTGCATTGTTTGACTTGCGCCATTTTCAACTTTTGCCGTTCCTTCGTCATATGTCAAAACTAAATCATCGCCGTAAACTTTCGCCTTACTAATCGCTTGATCCCCTGTATTGAGAGTATCTGCAGTTTCGCCTGTACCAAATTCAAAGTTAGAAATTGTATTGTTGCCGGATTCTGAAATAAATTCATCTGCGCCTGCGCCGCCCTTCAGTGAATTGTTGCCGCCTGCGCCGTTCAAAGTGGAGCCGCCGTCACTTGCAATGAGTATGTTATCGTTATCATTGCCGGTAATTTCTGCCTCACCGTCATAGCCGCTGCCGTCTACGTATTTTACGTCGCCTTCAATTTCTGAAAGATCAATCGCCGGTATACTATCGCCGGTGTAACCTTCAACATTAACAGAGGCATTTTCGCCTGTAATAATATATCTGCTTGCAAATTCGTCAAAGTTAAGTTCATCGTCGCTAACTTTGATAGTTTCGTTATTAACTACAATATCTTGATTTTCTGCGTCCAAAATTTCAATATTGCCGTTATCAGTTTCCAAAATAACAGTACTGCCTTCAATTTCAAAGCCGCTAATGGAGGCGTTGCCTGTTCTTATTGTATCTGCCGCAACGTCGCCGCCCGCAAAATTCAAATTGTCAATGCTGTCATTGCCTTCTGAATAATTGAGAGTGGTGCCGCCTTTATCTGACATTGTAACAAAGTCATTGCCGCTGCCGGGATTAACTATAGATTTTTCACCTGTAGCAATAGTATCATCGCCGCTGCCGCCGATAAGTGTCGCGCCGGTAACTGAATTAATTGCAGATTCTCCGCCCGCAATTAAGGATACACCGTCTGTACTTGCGCTGGCGTCCATAAGTTTATCATCATTTGTTGCAAATCCAACTTGAGTTTTATTGCCGGACAAGTCATAAAGATTTACAAAGTTGTTTGTCATTTCAACAGTTGCGTTTGCAAGTTGAATGACGCCGTCGCCAAATTTTACGCCGGATTCTATATCTTCAGGAGTAAGTTGAATACCGGATTCAGTATAAGGATCATAATTTTCAAGTTTGAGGTTGCCGTCCAGTGCAATAACTTTATCGCCGCCGTCATGCGCCATATTGAAGGTAACATCTTCGCCCTTGCTTACAACTGTATCATCGCCGAGACCGCCAACGAGTGTCACGGGAGCCTCTGTATCTTCAATAATTGCAAGTACGCCGTCATTATTTAAAGTAGTGTGTTGATCTCCGGTTGTATCAGCCGGGATAATTGCTGCCTCTGATTCAGGAACGCCGAACGCCTCAAGAATTTCTTCAGTTGTGCTGTCTGAACTAAGCGGCGGGGTAGTTTCGTCATAAATATAAGCGTAAGTATCATTCAAGCCTATAATAACGTCGTCAGCCTCTGCCGCCAATTCTGTACTGTTGACTTTGTAATTTCCTTCTTCAGAAACTTGCAAGCTTGCATTTTTGTCAAGTCCAATTATTTCTTTGTCTGCGCCAACTAATACGCCGTCGCTATCGCCTTTCAAAGTATAACCGGCATCATTCAGCGTTAAGCCTTCAGCCGTCATAAGTACCGCTGAATTTTCGTTATCTGTAGTAACTGTAGCATCTTCAGAAATACCGCCAATAATAATTCCGTTAGAAATGGCTGAAATTGAGGCGTTATCTGCGCCGTTGCTAATTTCAACTTCAGAACCGTTAATGGAAGTTGTGCCGTTGAAATTGCCGAAAATTCCGCCGTCTAAATCGTCAACAGCTTTTACAGTTGCCGTGCCGTCATTGCTGAAAGAAACGTCAAGTATAACGCTTTCATCATTGGAAATTGTAACTGCACTTTCGCCGAATGTAACGACGCCTTCAGAATCTGTGATAAATTTAAATCCTGTGCCGTTTTCGTAAGTTTCGCCGTCTTTTTCAGCAGTTGCACTAACTTTGGCATCGTCTGAAATACCTGAAACTATTGTTATTCCCATACTGTGCGTTGTAACTGTATATTCGTCGTCGCCTTCGATTGAAAGATTTTCGGTAAATGTTTTGCCAATATCTGATTCGGGGTCGCCGTATTTTGCAACTTCGTCGGCGGTTATGATATGTGAAACTGCATAGCCGTCATCAGTTACAGTAATGGTAATACCGTCATCAAGGTCTTCAGTAAGTTCAAAAGTTGTGCCGTTGATAACAACCGTACCGCTTTCCTTCATTACAAATTCAGTGTCGGTATCAGCGTTTGAAACTTCCACGCCGTCCGGCAAAGTTATAACGCCGTTATCGCAAATTACCAATCCTTTGCCGCTGAAGTTCATTCCGTTAAAAGTAAGTTCATCCTCCGCCATAAAGCCGAAAGTTTTTTCACCCATCAAACGTCCCATTACCATATCTTCATTTGAAAGAGTGTAGCCCAAAACGTCATATTCGCCGCCATAGAAAAATACGCTGCGTGCATATCCTGCAACGATCTGCTCGAATTCAATAACGGCATTTTCGTCAAAGACAAAGGCTGTTCTGTACGTAGTTCCTCTGTAACTTATTGAACTGTCATAATAAACATGGCAACAGCCTTCTGAAAGAGTTACAGAACCGAAAGTAAATTTGCCGCCTTCGCCGGGGCGATATGCAACGTGTCCCGTTGTATAAGTTGCTGTGCCGTCCGCGTCTATTGCGTCGAAGTTGAAAACAGCCCCCATTGTATTGCTTGTCTTGCCTGCCAAACTTGTACCGTCTTTGAAAGTCAAAACTGAATCTTTGTAAGTTATTGCGCCGGGTTGATTTTGGTTTGCGTAATAAGTCAGTCCAAAAGTTGTAAGCCAATCAATTTCCAAAGTTTCACTGCCGTTAATTTGCGCCTCAATGCCGTTTTCCGGTGTAATAGCAACAGTGCCGCCGTTATCTGCAGAGGATATAAACGTAAATGGAATTTCGGGAGTAGTAACAGTCAAAGTAGCTCCATCGTTCAGCGTGAAAGTAGTATCAGAATTGAAAACAATATCGCCGCTGAAATTTAAATCCGCCGAATAAGTATCCGAGCCGTTGGTAACAGTGTAGGCAAGGGAATTATCTGAATCATTGGCAACAAAAGAAATGCCGCCGTCAACAGTACTCAATGCAAAGGAACTGTCGCTGTTAGCCGAAAGTGAAATATCGGAATCGACGAAAGTAAATGCAGAGCCCGCGCCCCAAATGACATTTTCAGCAGTATAAGTGGTAGTGCCGGAAGAATACTCAAAACTTATATCATTGACTGTAGCTACTAAATTATCGCCGTTAGTTTCAAGGCTGAATTCAAAGGGAGCGTCAGTAGAATCAAAGATAACAACAGCATCGTTAAAAGCGGCAGAAACTTTGCCGGAAGTAATGGAAGTAATGTCAGAATCGGCGAATGAAAGTTGAGCGTCGCCGTCAATAGCCGTGTAAGTAACGCCGTTAATGGTAGCACTGTTGCCTTCGGAGAGTTGCAAAATATTTGAATCGTTGATGGTAACAGAGCCGCTGATATTCAAGCCTTCAAAAATTATATCCTCGTCAGTATCCAAAGTAACTGTATCATGATTTGAAAGATAAATTGTGGAATTTTCTGCAGTTGAAGTAAGCTCTAAGCCATTTACATTGTAAGTGGCGGCTGTCGGTAAAATGAAATGATATTCTTCCGCCGCCGAAGTCATAGTTATACCTTCAGACAAATAAGCATTATGATAAGTTCTGCTGTCGTCAACTTCAATACTTACAGTGCCTTCACCTGTAATAATGATACTGCCTGCGTTGTTGACTTCGCCGGTTAAAGTTGTGCCGTCCGTGCAATTAATAATATTGCCGTTTGAAGTAAGTTCCAAACTTGCCGTTTCGCCTTCAACTTCATAATGGAAAGGTCTTTCTTCATTGTTGACAAGTACATTACCTGCAATGCTTGTATCGCCGTTGAAAATAACGTAGTTACCGCTGAAAGTCAATGAGCCGTCAATGCTTGTATACTCATGAATTACATCGTTTCCTACGTCTAAAAGTATACTCATTGAATCAGTTGCATTCGGGGCAACAGTTACGCCGCCGTTTTCGTCAACAGTGATTGTGCCGCTGTCTTCAGTATTCGGCGTAATGGTTAATGTGCGATCGTCTGCCAATTCAAAAATAATTGTATCGCCATTCGGCAGATAAACTTCAACATTTTCTTTTTCGGTTGTAACGGTATTGCCATTCAAAGTATAAGTGCCAATATCAGTAAGAACAAATTTATAATCTGAAACTGAAGTAATATTAATTCCGGCGTCAAGGGAAATTGCGTGCGCCCCGCTTACAAGTTGACTGATAATGGAGCCGCCGCCGTTAATTGTCATAATATTATCTTCATTTTGTACAGTGAAGGTTGCGCCGTCTTCAGCTGCATAAGTCGATCTTGGACCGGCAACAGTAGCAGAGCCGGAGCCGTCAACAGCAGTAAACGCAAAGGTACTTTCATTGCCAAAAACACTTAAATAGCCGGAGGCAGTGCCTTCATCAACAGCAATCACGTTATCAGAAATATTTAAAGTGCCTGTAATATTGTTAAAATTGTAGACGGCACCGAAAGTGAAAGTTTCCGCAACAGTAACCGCGTCCTCACTTGAAGGAGTAACTGAAATGCTGCCGTCGTCATTAATTGTAATATCGCCGTAATCGTCAACATTGGCAGTAACTTTAACGATATTTCCACTGTCAAAAGTTTTGCTCAAGCCGAAACCTGCGGTAAGTGAAAATTCGTCGTCAGTAATTGGAATTGTGCCGCCGCTTTCAGGAATTATAAGCTCAATATTAGTATCGTCATTAATTGAAATTGACGCCTTAACTTCAGCAGTGTTTTCTTCAAAAATAATTTCATCTGCAGTATAAGTAACATTGCCGGAAGTGTAACTGATTGAATTATTTCCAACTTGCATTTTGAGTGCGCCGTCATCAGCCGTTGCAGTAAATTCAAAAGGCGTTGTGCCGTCCAATGTAATAACGGGCGAAGTGTCAGCGTCTGCAAGTTCAGCCGTAACAGTGCCGCTTGCAATTCCGGTTACATTGCCTTCAGTATCGTAAGTTAATTCTGCGCCTTCTCCTATAGTGTAGATAATATCATTAATTGTAATAACTTCCATTGCGTTATCTCCTCCAATAACACTTTCAGTTCCATTTATATTTAAAGTGGCGTCTTTACCGTCAATAATGGTTAAAGAGCCGTCTGCAGTTTTTAAAATAACATCATTGCCGCTGTAAAGAGGAGTTGTGAATTCGCCTTGCAATGTTACAATCGAACTGTAATTTTGAACTGTATCTTTGCCTGCGCTTGCAACAATTACAGCGGATTCATATTCGCCGGATTCTTCGTTGGTAAGTTCGATATAATCGTTGCCGTCGCCGCCGTTAATGGTGGTATTTGCGCCGTTGTTAATGATTGTGTCATTACCTGCGCCGCCAAAGATTGAAGAATTATCGCTGTAAAGTGGAGCAATATAATCATCGCCCGCGCCCGCGTCAATAGTTGCGTAACCGCCAAAAGTCCAGTCGTCATCTTCAATTTCGCCTAAACGTCCAATAATGGAATCGTTGCCGTCGCCGGTGTAAACATTAATGCTGCTGCCTTTGGAAACAATAACAGAATCTGCGCCGCTGCCGCTTGTAATTGTGTTGTTGTAGCTGTGATAAAGTCCAATATAATTATCGCCTTCGCCCGCGTCAATATTGCCGTTATTAATTCCTTGATTGGCGATAGTATCATTGCCACTGCCGGAGATAACGGTTGAGCCTGTAGATTTATTGGGGTTATCATTTTTGGCAACAAAATTACCTTCTGAATCGTAATAAGCAAAGGCGTTATAAATATAGTTATCGCCGTCGCCCGCGTTGATATAAATTTTGTCAGCCTCAACCGCACTAATTGAATCATTGCCGCTGCCTGCAGCAATGGAGCCTTTTGAAGTGCCGGTGTATTCAACGATATTATCGCCGTCGCCTGCGTCGACTGTAACTCTATCAGCAGTGTTAGTAATTGAATCATCGCCGGTGCCGCCGATTATCGAAGATCTGGCACCGCTGTTTGTAATTAAATCATCGCCGCCCGCCGCGTTAATGGTAACTTTTTTGCCGGTGTTAGTGATAGTGTCATTCAATGAAGTAGCCGTAATTAAAGTGGATTTATCATCATTGGAAATATCAAGCGGAAGAACTTCGCCGCTGATAACAGTTTCAACGCCGTTAAGAATAATAGTTTTATCTTTGGCGTCAAGAATCGTAACGGAATTATCGCCGCTCGTCAAAACGACGTTATCGCCGTCAACTGTAACTTGTTCAGCGTCAAATAAAATATCAGCAGTTTCAGAATAGGAAATTGTATCATTGCCGGAAATTCCGTCGATAGAAACGTTATCGCCGCTTGCAGAAATTGTATCATCATAAATTGTGCCGCGAATTAATTTATTGTCTACAGTTGAATTGATTGACGCGCCAATTTCTTCAGTTGAATTATCAAGCAAATCTGTTACAGCGGCAAAATAAGTTTCAGAATCAACCGTGCTGCTCGTGGCGTGTCCTGCGCCGGAAATTGTTACCAAAGTTTTATCAACAGAGCCGCTTGTATTGTAAAGTTCATTTGCAACAGAAACGGGAATAACGGCATCTTCTGCGCCGTGAATGAAAAGTGAAGGAACTGTAACCTGCGCGATAACATTAACAGGGGCGGCTTGTGCAACATTGTAACCTGTCAAACTTTCGCCGACTTCAAAAGTATCTTCGATTAATTCTGCAACATCGCCGGTAATTCCGAACGCCGAGCCGTAAGCAGTCAACAAAGTATTGAAAACGGCGGAAATATCAGCGTAGCCGCAATCTTCGATAATTCCTGTAACGTTAGTAATTTGAGAAAGAGCCGCGCCGAGCATAACGGTTGCCGCGCCCATTGAAACGCCGTGCAATGTAATTTGTGCGTTTGAATTTGTATTTGTAATTTCTTGAGTCCAAACAGCTAAATCTGCACTTTCAGCAACGCCCATTGTCAACCATTCGCCTTCAGAATCGCCGGCGGCGCGTTGGTCAACTATTAAAACGTCAACGCCCTGCGCGAGGTACGGAGTAGCAAAATCATTCATAGCCGCGCCAACTTTGCCGTAACCATGAACTAAGATAACCCATTTACCTGTTGGATTTTCCGGCGAATAATGAACTGCAGAAAGTTCCAAATTGTCGGCTGAAGTGGCAGTCCAGGTTTCACTGGAATAATAATTTGTCGGCGGGTCGGGATTTTCTTCGTCCGGATGGAAAGCAAGAGCCGCCATTTGAGGATAACCGGCGGAAGTTTTATGAAGTGAAAAATCTGCAAGATACGCAGCAAGTGTATTGGTGGTGTCAGTATCGCCGCTGATAACACTTTCAGTGCCGTTAATATTCAAAGTTTCGCCCGCGCTGTCTTTAATTGTCAAAGTGCCGCTTGAAGTTGTCAAAACAACGTCGGAGCCGTTAACAGTTGCCGCCGTGAAACTTCCTTGAATTGAAGTATTTGAAGTTGCACCAACAACCGTATCATCGCCCGCGCTTGCAACAATTACTTGAGCCTCATAATCGCCGGTGTCGTCCCTGTAATTGTTGGTAAGTTCGATATAATCGTTACCTGCGCCGCCGTTTATCGTTGTATTTTCGCCGTTGTTAATGATTGTGTCATTACCCGCGCCGCCAAAGATTGACGAATTATCGCTATAGAAAGGAGCGATATAATCATTACCCGCGCCCGCGTCAATCGTTGCACTTCCGCCGAACGCCCAATTATCAAAATCTGAAGTTTGAATCGTTGCCAAATGCCCAATAATGGAATCGTTGCCGTCGCCGGTGTAAACGCTTAAAGAGCCGCCGCGCGCAATGTCAATTAAATCATCGCCGCTACCGGTTGTAATTGTGTTTTTATAGCTGTGATAAATGCTTACAAAATTATCGCCGTTGCCCGCGTTAATCGAGCCGTTATAAATTCCCTGATTAACAACAGTATCATTGCCGCTGCCCGCAATAATCGTTGAACTTGTACCGGCGGCTAATGTTTCTTTATCAACCAAATTATTGCTTGCGTCATAATAAACAAATCCGTTGAAAATGTAGTTATCGCCATCGCCCGCGCCGATATAAATATTTGACGCCTCAATAGCTGTAATTGTATCGTCGCCACTGCCCGCAACAATCGAGCCGTTTTCAGTGTAAGCATAGACAACCGAATTATCGCCCGCGCCCGCGTCAACAGTAACATTTGCGCCGCTGTTGTTGATAGTGTCATTATCTGCGCCCGCGCTGATTGATACACTTTCGCCGCTGTTAGTGATTGAATCAGTACCCGCGCCCGCGTCAATCGTAACATTGGAGCCGGTATTGTTGATTGTGTCGTTTAATGAAGTGGCGGTTATCAACGTGTTTGAATCTGTGTTGGAAATATTAAGCGGCTCTTCAGCAGATGAATCACTGATAACAGTTTCAACGCCGTTAAGGTAGAAAGTTTCGCCCTTAGCGTCAAGGATTGTAATTGTACCGTCAGCAGTGGTTAAAACTACGTCATCGCCTGAAACAGTCGAACTTGTAACTGTTGCCAGAATGTCAGCAGGTATTTCAGAAATTGTATCATTGCCCGCGCTTGCAATTACGGTTATATTATTTCCCGTGCCGTTAATTGAATCGTTGCCGCTTGTTCCCGTGAAAGTGAAAGAATCGCCTTCATTTACAAAATAGGAAACTGAAGAATTTGTCACGGTTGCATTTCCGTAATTATAAATTGCCGCCTCATATGTGCCATCATCTGCAATATTGCTTGTAATTGTGGCGTCTTCAACAACCAAATTTCCTTTAACGTGAATTGTCATACTGCCGTTATTTGTAACAGTGCCGCCGGTAATTGTTACAGTTGGACTTGCTCCAATATTAATCAAGCCGTTTTGTGTAACTTCGCCGCTGATTGTATAGCCATTTAAATCTAAAGTTACTGACGCCTCGCCGAAATCTAAAGTTTCAGTAAGTGTAACATTTTTTGAAAGGGTAATTGTATCGCCGGAAGAGGCGGCGTCTGCGGCGTCTTGCAAACTTGTATAGGTAACGTCGCCAATTTTGCAAACTTCGTCGCCTGTATCGCCGCTGATAACAGATTCAGTGCCGTTAAGATTCAAAGTTGCGCCTTTGCCGTCAACGATTGTAATTGTGCCGTCTGAAGTTTTAAGAATAACGTCATTATCAACTACAGTTGAAGTTTCAATTTCAGCTTGAATAGTTCCAAAACTTGAAGAATAATTATAAAGTGTATCGTTGCCGCTACTTATGATAACATTACCACTGCCGCCTGAAATACTGATAATGTTATTGCCTGCGCCCGCGTCAATGGTGGAGTTGAGGTTGAGTTTCAAACCTAAAATTGTATCGTTGCCTTCGCCGCCTGTAACAATATTACCGTTGCCACTTTCAATGCTGATAATGTCATTGCCTGCGCCCGCGTCAATAGAGGAGCTACTTTCATAATGGTAAATTGTGTCATCACCATCGCCCGCGCTGATTGAAACGTACGCGCCGCCATTTTCAATCGAATCATCGTCATCGCCCGCGTTAATAGTAACTCTGCTGGAGGCATTATAAATTGTATCGTTACCTGCGCCGCCGGAAATTGAAACATTACTGCCGCCGCTGTCGATAGAATCATTGCCACCCGCCGCGTCAATGGTTACTCTATCGCCGTGATTTGAAATTGTATCGTCATATGAAGAGCCGGTAATTAAAGTAGCAGAATCAGAATTGTCAATATTAAGCGCAGTATCGCCACTGCCGCTGAAAAGTAATTCGTAACTGTCAGAACCGCTTGTTACCAAAAATCTATCAGATTGCATTGTAATTACCGCGTCATTGGAACTGCCGGCAGTAACAGTAACATAATTATCAAAATCATTTGGAGTAAATGTAAGAATTGCGCCCGCGTCAAGTGTAAGTGTAGTTACAGTACCGAAAGTTGTACCGACAGCGAGGGCGTCTTCATATGAAAAACTCAAATTGCCGCCGCTTACTGCAAAAATACCTTGACTGGGGAACGCCGCGCCGGTAATTTCAACAACTGAGCCATCTTGAATTATAAAGTTGCCGTCGTCAAAGGCAAGCGTGCTGTCTTCAGTTGCCACAAGATCAAAATCAATCGAATATATTAAAGCACTTGCAGAAATATTAAAATGCGCGTCTGTAGTTAAGGTAAGCGTTTTATCGTTGGTATTGTAAGTGGCTTCACCTTCAAAAGACATTGAACCGCTTGCAATACCGCCGCTAAGCGTTGCAGTTGAAGTACTGGGCACATTAAATGTCATAATGCCGTTGTTAATTGGAATGGTAAGGTCGTCGGCAATAGCCAAATTAAGAGTACCCATCAACGAGCTATAATCGCCCGTCATAGAGAAAACCGGCGGGTTGCTTGCAGAAAAAGTCAGACTGTTTGCAGTGTAAGTTATATCGCCGGAAACGTAATGGAACGATATATCGCCAATTTGTAACCTGCCGCCGCCAAAATCAAAATTCATGTAGCCGTTGCTGTCAACGGTATTTGTAAAACTAAAAGCGGTTGAGCCGTCGATTGTAATATTTGGAGTAGTTGACGCGCCGTCAAGCGTTGCAACAACTTTACCGCTTGTAATTCCCGTTACAGTATCGTTGCTTATTTGTAAAACGGTATTATCTTCAAGTGCAGTATATCTTATTCCGCCAACAACCTGATATTCATTAGTATTCATACTATCATCTCCTGAATCTGTAATTCCGTCAACTGCAACTCCATTTTCATAAAGCGTAAAACCGTTAGAAATGACATTAGCCGCGTTGCCGTCAAAATCGGTAATATAAGTATCGCCCGTTAAGTACCATTTAGAATCATCATCAAGCGTAACATTAACCGTGCCAACAGTAGTTGAAACAGTGCCGCCGCTTGCGTTTGTAATTTCGCCTGAAATATTTCCCGTGAAAGTAGAATTTTCAAGGTTAAGCGTCAAAGTTGAATCACTGCCAACTAAAATATCGCCCGTCAAAGTTTGATTGCTTGCGTTAAGAGTAGCGATATTATCTGCGCCGCTCCAGCCGTCGTCACAAACTGAAATTAAAACGCCTTCTGAATCAGAATTATTTATTGTAACGCCGTCAAGATTGATAACGGCGGTTGTATTTGTAACGTGGAAAACGTGTCCGTTTTGACTGTTTAAAGTACCGCCCGTCATAGAAAATTCACTTGTACCGTCGGAGGCGTCGCCACTTTGACTTTGATAAATCATAATCGTATCATAAAAAGTAGCGTTGCCGTTGGTGTTGGTGTTGTTTGCAGTCAAGGTGCAGTTTGAAAGGGCGATAGTTCCTGCGCCTTCAATGCAAACGCCTTCAGATTGATTTGAAGTCAAAGTTGCGTCATTAACGGTAATATCGGCGGTTGAATAAATTGCAGGAGAGCCTAAGCCGTTTGAAGTGTAACTGCCGCCTGTAACAGTAACCCAGCCGCCGCCACGATCCGTACGAATTGGAGCGGACGAGCCGCCTTCAGTTGTAATTGTCAAATTTTCTGCAACGGTTGTCCCGCCGTAAGTTGTCATAATTCCGCCGGAGCCTTGTCCGGTAGTATTAATTGTAACATTTTTAATATTAACGGTTGTACCGTCGCCGGTTGCATTAGTTTGCCCGCTGTTTGCACCGTAGGAAAAAACGCCATTTGCGCCCGCCGCTGAAGTTGTAACAGTGCCGCCGACAATCGAAGTTGTACCGCCGCCCATACACATTACCGCAGAATTTATCCCATAAAAAGAATAATTATCGCTAGCCTCAGTGCCGCCGCTTTTTGTAACTGTTGCATTGTTCAAAGTTACGGTTGCAGTTGTTGAAATTAGGACGGCGTTTTCATCAGCTGAAGTTGAAGTGTAAGTTTGCCCGCTTGTAACTGTAGCTGAAGTAATTGAAGTTGCACCGCTCCAACTTACCGAACTTGAATCGCCGCCGGGCGGTTCAGAAGCAGCAAATAGTTGCACATTAAACAATAGATTTTCCACAAAAAAAACTCCTTTCTTTTAGGGATTAAGGAATTTTCCTTAGCCCTTATTCCTTAACCCTTATAAAACGTCCTGCGCCGAGCAAATATAAATATTGGCTGTCGATTTTTATTTTGGCAATAGTTTCAACTGCTTGAACGTAATATTTAATTTGTTGCAGGTATTCTTGCTGAAAATATTCATCGGTATTATCCCTGTCAGTTTTATAATCGATAAGAAACCATTTGCCGTTAAATTTAAAAAGTAAATCAATAATTCCTTGAATCAAAATTTTATCGCCACTCTCAAAAAGATTTGTGGACTTAGCATCGACAAAATAACTAAACGGTAATTCTTTATAAATTTCCTGCGCGTTGACGGCTTTTTTTCCAATATCGCTGTTAAAAAATTTTTCAATATTACCGGCTCGGCTTTTAACAATTTCCGCGTATTCGGAATTGACAACCTGAAGTTTAATTAATTCTTCAACTTGGCTTACAATTCCTGCGCGAGTTAAATCGCCGCTGAAATTTAAATGTTGCATAACACTATGCATAACAGATCCAAATTCTGCGCCGGTAATTTCTTTTTCCTGCAAAAAACTTGGGCGGCGATAAATATACCTTGTTAAATCGATATTGTCAAATTCTTCTTCTTCATTGAGGCGGCGTTTCAATTCTGTAACTGAAATTTTGGCGGGAATACTTTCAAAGGGCGGTAATTTTTCGGGCGGCTTAGCCTTATTAATAATTTCTTCCCTACTGCCTACTGCCTCTTGCCTACTGCCTAAATCGACAGAATCAATTTCTGTAACGTCAAAAATTTTTTCAAGATTTAATTTTGAGAACCAATTTAGCGGGCAAGTTATTTTTTCAGAATTAAAATTACTGCCAATACCGCTAAGAAAAAGTTTTTCTTTGGCGCGCGTCATTGCAACGTACAAAATCCGCAATTCTTCAGCAACCATTTCAGCTTTAACTTTTTGAGAAATAATTTTGCGGGCGAAAGTATTTACACGAGCAGCATTTTCCAACGGGCGAAAAATTCCAACTCCAAAATTTCTGTGCGCAATAACTGTATCTTTTAAATCTTGAAAATTAAATTTTTTGCCGAGCCCTGCCACAAATACAACGGGAAATTCTAAGCCCTTAGATTTATGAACAGTCATAACGCGGACAACATTTTCACTTTCAGAAAGAGTGCGCGCGGCGGCTAAATCGTTGCCTAAATCTTTAATTTTTTTGATAAACTGAATAAATCTTGACAAGCCACGAAAGGCGGTTTTTTCATAAGCGGCGGCGCGGTCAATCAGCATTCGCAAATTCGCCTGTGCAATTCTTCCAAATTTTCCGCAATAATCGTAATAGCCGGTTTCACGATAAATCAAATTCAACAATTCCGGAACGCTAATTTGGCGCGCAATTTCTCTCCAGCGATTTATTTTTTCAAGGAAAGGCTGAAATTTTTCATTGCCGCTTATTAAACTAAATAAATCTGAATTTCTATCTTCGATACGAAGTTTAGCTAAATCTTCAGCCGAAAAGCCGCCAATGGGGCTGATTAAAATTGTTGCAAGCGGAATATCTTGGCGAATATTATCCAAAATTTTCAACAAGCAAAGAATCGTTTGAATTTCCGTTGCTTTAAAATAGCCGTCCTTATCTGCGGCGTACGCGGGAATATTATTTTTCTGCAAAACTTCGACAATCTGCGCGGCGGCTCTGTCAATCGAGCGAAACAAAATTACAATATCACGGAATTCAATTTGGCGGTAAGCATTCAAGTCATTATCCCAAATATTTTTTTTGGCGGCGATTATGGAGTTTATTTTATTTGCGACAGCTTGCATTTCAATTTCTAACTTGTCAAAATCCGGCGCGTATTCCGCGTCGTCATCATCGGCGGCGGGTTTATTTTTGTCGTACTTGATAACAAGCAATTCGGTTTTTTCGTCAAAAATATTTTCGCCGACGGGATAATTTGCACCCAGATTTAATTTGGCGTCGTCATCATAATCAATTTCATAATTTTCTTCAGTCATAATATTTTGAAAGACAAAATTAACGGCGTTGATAACATTTTGACGCGAGCGAAAATTTGTAGAAAGGTCTATTCTTTCGCAATTTTGAGTTAGCGGGAAATTTTTATATTTGTCGATAAAAATTGTAGGGTCTGCATTTCTGAAACGGTAAATTGACTGTTTAACGTCTCCAACTGCAAAAAAATTCTGCGCGCCAACAATTTTGCTGATAATTTCTTCTTGAACGCCGTTTGTATCTTGATATTCATCAATCATAATGACTTTAAATTTTTCTCTGTAAATTTGAGCAACGGCGGGATTTTCATTAAAAATTTTCAATGCCAAATGTTCCATATCATTAAAATCAATAATATTTCTGTCACGTTTGGCGGCGGCAAAGGCGTTATCAAAATCGATTGTGATTTTTACTAGTTGTTGTACGGATTCAACCAAATTTTTCATTTCAAAAATAATTTCGGCGGTTGTAGTTGTAATAAAATTTTCGCGCAGATTTTTAATTTTTTCTTTGTAAAGGTCACGAATAATTTTAATTTCGTCCTTAACACATTGAATATCGGCGGGAAGTTTTTTATCGCCGTCAAAACGTACAAATTCAAGCCGCTGTAATTTCTCAACCAATTTATCCCAATCGTCAAGGCAAGCGGCTATTTCGTCAATTTGAGCGGCATCGCTGGCGACGGATTTTAACCCAATATTTAATTTTTTACTGCTGAAAATTATATCGGCTTTACTTCCAATTTCGGCGCAATTTGTTTTGGAATAATTTAGGGCAATTTTGGCTTGAGAAATTGCAAAATTTTGAACGGCGGCTAACCAATTTTCGCCGTTGTCAAGTTTAAAATTTTCCGGATTCTCATAAATTTCAACGAGAGCATGTAACCATTTTTGAGGATAGGGACGACTTTGGGCGAAACTGTGAAGTTTGATAATTAATTTGTGAAGTTCAGAATCGCCTTGCATACTGCCGCCGAATTCGTCAGAAAATTTTACAAAGGCGGGATTTTCGGCGTAATTTTTTTCAAATAAATCTTCAATGACTTCCTGTTTGATAATATTAAGTTCGTGTTCGTCCGCCTCACGAAAACGCGGGTCAAGATTAATTTTGGCAAAATATCTTTTCAAAACTGAAAGGCAAAAAGCGTGGAAAGTCATAATCGACGCGCCGCTAAGTAAAATATTTTGGCGTTCTAGTTTTTCGGCGTCGTCAGAAAAAGCGGCGGCGATTTTCTCATTAATTTTTTTATGAATACGCGCTTTCATTTCGGCGGCGGCGGCGTTCGTGAAAGTTACAATCAGCATTTTGTCAACGTCAAAATTATCATTTTCGATAAGTTTAATAATTCTTTCGACAAGCACGGCGGTTTTACCGCTGCCGGCGGCGGCGGCAACAAGTAAATTATTATTTATAGAGTTTATGGCTTTTTTTTGGTGTTCAGTCCAATTCATAAAATCCCCCTAAAATAAAGATTAGGGCTAAAGATTTTTCCACTAGCCCTTAATCCTTAGCCCTTATAATTTTTTCAACTTGCAACTTTTTCTTTAGATTTTTGACGAAGTCGCGCAGGTTTAAAGCGTTTCAATTCTTCGTCTGTTGACGCCGGAATATCACTGTAATCAATTTCATCATCAGATTTTGGTGCATTTTCTCTGATTCTGCGCCTTTGTTCTTCAGTAAGTGGCGGCATACCTTTATAAATACGAATACTGCCCATAATATTCTTCTACCTCCTTTTTATTGGCATAACGCGCCGAAATTAGACGATATTTTTCTTCACGTTCAGTATAAATTACAAATAAAATATCATCAACTTTTCCGATAACTTTATACCTGTCCTCTTCAATACTGTGTAGTTCATCATAATTTTCAATTCGATTCTCATCAAGAAAAATTCGTGCTGCATCTTCAAAATAAATTCCGTGCTTTCTCTTGTTAATTTCGTTTTTTTCGTCGTCCCATTCAACTATTAAACTTTCAATATCAATTTCGCTCATTAAATCACCTCTAGAATATTTTCAACGGGAAAAAATTTTTACCTGCAAACCAAAAAAGCCGCTCGATTAGGAGCGGCAATTTTTTTAATCCGTACCCTTTTTACAGGGCTAAGTTCAAATTAGTATTGATTGACAAGAGCCATAATGCCGGGAGCACTGCCTTCAGAGCCGAGAACTTCTTTAATTTTGTGCATAACTAATTCTTTAATGTAGTCTCTGCCGGGGGCAATGTATTGGCGGGGGTCAAAATGTTCCGGATGAGCCATGAAATGTTCACGAATACCGGCTGTCATAGCAAGGCGGAGGTCGGAGTCAATGTTAATCTTGCAGACTGCAGATTTTGCCGCTTTGCGAAGTTGATCTTCCGGAATACCAATAGCATCATCAAGTTTGCCGCCGTTGTCATTGATAATTTTTACATATTTGGGGATAACGGAGCTTGCGCCATGAAGAACGATTGGGAATTCAGGGATTTTCTTTTCAATTTCAGCAAGAATATCGAAACGAAGGGAAGGAGGTTCAAGAACGCCGGTTTCAGGGTTGCGTGTGCACTGTTCGGGTTTAAATTTGAATGCGCCGTGACTTGTGCCAATAGCAATAGCCAAAGAATCAACGCCGGTCTTGCTTACGAATTCTTCAACTTCTTCCGGTTTTGTGTAGTGTGCTTTATCAGCATCAACGCTGACATCATCTTCAACGCCTGCGAGTTGTCCAAGTTCAGCCTCAACAACAACGTTATGAGCATGTGCGTATTCTACAACTTCCTTTGTTTTTTCAATATTTTCTTTGAAAGGATAGTGGGAGCCGTCGAACATAACGGAAGTAAAGCCGTCATCAATACAAGATTTGCAGGTTGCATAGTCAGGACCATGATCCAAATGCAATGCAATCGGAATATCGCTAACTTCAAGAGCTGCTTTTACAAGGTGTACGAGGTAACGGGAATTAGCATATTTTCTTGCGCCTGCAGAGCACTGAAGAATAACCGGTGAATTGAGTTCAGCCGCTGCGCTGGTGATACCTTGTACAATTTCCATGTTGTTGACGTTGAATGCGCCAATAGCAAATCCGCCTTCGTAGGCTTTTTTGAACATCGCAGTTGTTTTAATTAAAGGCATTTAGCATTCCTCCTAAAAATTATACCGTATTACTTTGGAGTTTTAAAACTCCCTACTTACGTTGCCTATTGTAACACATTTTATTTGAAACTTGCAATAACTAATTTAAAATTTTTTGACAATTTTTTATTTATGAATATAATATGAATTATCCAGAAAATTTTCAGTTTGGAGGGCTGATAATGAAAAAATTTTTAATTACAGCGTTAGCATTAACGGTATTTTCTATGAGTGGCAGTACGAATGAAGGAATGCCGAAATTTGAAAGACTTGAAAACGCAATGGCAAAGCCCGTGCAAATGATAGAAGAAATAACCGCGTTTGAAAATGATAAATACGTATTGGCGGACGAAAATTTTTCAAATTTGCAACTTGAAGAAATTGATAAACCGATTTATGACAAGTACAGCCTTGATGAACGTGAAAAACTCGGCTTGAAAACTACTTTGCCGGAAATTGCGCCTTATAGAGAAGAAAGCGTTGCATATTTGACATTTGATGACGGTCCGGACGATAAAATTACTCCGCAAATTTTAGATATTCTCAAAAAAGAAAAAGTGAAGGCAACTTTTTTTGTATTGGGAAATATGGTGGAGCAAAATCCTCAAGTTTTAAAGCGAATTTTTGACGAAGGACACGCCATAGGAAATCACAGCTACAATCATGTTTACAGCGAACTTTATAAATCGCCGTATGATTTTATTGAACAATTTGTAAAGACTGACGAAATTATTAAAGAATGTACCGGAGTTCGCCCGTTGATAATTCGTGCACCCGGCGGCGCGGCTGGAGTTTTTAACAATGATTATTGGAATATGTTAGACTCTTGCGGCTATGTTGAGTACGATTGGAACATTTGCACGGAAGATGCAACTGCAAGCGCGCCAAACGCCTCAACGCAATTAAACAACGTCATTAAACAGATGGGCAAGGAACCGCCGCGCACGCTGATTATTTTAATGCATTCAAAAGCCGATAAGGAAGAAACTGCAAAGGCACTGCCACAATTAATTCATATGTTGAGGGATTGGGGCTACAAATTCGGCGTAATAACTCCAATGACTCCGCAATTTTAATTTGAAATTAAAATAAAAAAGCCGCAAAAAATCAATTTTAACGGGGTTTTTCTTTCGTTTTAATATAAAAAGTACCTTTGAGCTTAGAAAATTGATTCTGGAGGCTCTCAGACGCATTTATGAGCTTATCTGCATTAAATTTTATTCACGTCAAAAATTATTTTTTCAACACGCACTAGTAGTTGTTTAAAAATTTAAAAAAATTAACAAGTTGGATTTTCTTTTTTTCAAAAAAAACTTTTCGCTCTGCAGACAAAAACGAAGTGCGGCGGGCGTCCTGTGCGCCTTCTAATCTTAGATTGTAAACAAATTCTAATTACCAACAGTTTTTTAGATTGAATCGCACGATTTTAAAATTTATAAAAATTTTATTGCAACGCCTCAACAAGAACTTTCATGTTTTGGAGCATTTTATTTTGATAGTCATTGATATTTTCAATTTTAGAATCGCCGGTAGTAATTGGGTCAAGAGTAAAAATTTTTGCGCCGGTTTCACGTGCGATAGTTTCTGCGGCTTTTGGCGAATATTGCGGCTCGGTAAACAAAACTTTTACCGGCATTTCATTTACAATTTTTACAGTGTCAATCAATTCTTGAGGCGTCGGCTCTGTACCGGGCTCGCGCTCGATAACGCCCAAAATATTCAGCTTAAATTCTGCCGCAAAATATGGAAAAGCCTCGTGGAAAGTTACAATATCTTTGTTGGGAAGATTATCCAGCGCAAAATGCATTTCATCGCGCAGGCTTGCAAGTTCATTCAAATAATTCAGCGCGTTTTTTTTGTATTCTTCGGCGTGCGCGGGATCCAGTTCGCAAAGTTGACGTTGAATCGCCCGCACTTGTGCCATTGCGTAGGTTACGCTCATCCAAACGTGCGGATTAAAATTTTCGCCGTCTTTCAATAAATAAATTTCGTCCGAGTATGAAGCATTAACAATTTTCAAATTCTTTGTAACTTTATCCAAAAAATTTTCCATTCCCAAGCCGTTCACAACGAAAATATCAGCCGTTTCAAGTGTTTTCATATCTTCAGTAGTAAGTTGGTAATCGTGAAGGCAGCCTGTTTGCGGCTTAGTCAAATTTACAACTTCCACGCCGTCAACATTTCCCGCAATGTTAATCGTTTCAAGGTAAATAGGATAAAATGACGTGACAATTTTTAATTTGCCGTCTTCCTTTGTACCGCCGCCGCAACCCGTAACTGTCAACATTAAAAAACTTAAAATCAGTAAAAAAATTTTCTTCATAAAAAAAGCGGTCAGAATTGCTCCGACCGCGTAACCTCCTATTTCAAAAAAAATTTTATTCAATGGTATGAAGTTGAATTGCGCTTGTACCGCCCGCGCCGTATTTCAAGCCGCTTGTAATAACGGTAACATCGCCTTTTTTGACGAATTCATTTTCAAGCGCAACCTTTGTAACGTAGTCAAACATTTCATCTTGATTAAGCCACGGAGTCTCGGGAACAACGAAAACGCCCCAACGTAACGCCAAATGACGAGCGATAACTTGATTGGGCGCAAATGCAACGATAACCGCTTGAGGGCGATACTTTGAAAGAATTTTTGTAGTGTAGCCGGATTTAGTTGGAGTGATAATCGCACTTGCGTTAAGTTCGTAAGCAAGCTGAACTGTTGCATGGGCAATGGCGTCAGTTTGTGAATATTTTCTGTGAATGCCTTTTTCTTCAAAAATTTGTTTGTAGGAAAGGGCTTTTTCGACGCGCTGTGCAATTTTCGTCATGGTTGCAACAGCTTCAACAGGATATTTGCCGCTTGCAGTTTCGCCGCTTAACATGATAACGTCCGCGCCGTCCCAAATTGCGTTGCCTACGTCAGAAACTTCTGCGCGCGTGGGGCGCGGATTCATTGTCATAGATTCAAGCATTTGTGTTGCAACTATAACGGGTTTTCCGGCGTCATTACATTTTTTGATAATTTCTTTTTGAATAACGGGAACATCTTCAGCCGGAATTTCAACGCCCAAATCGCCGCGCGCAACCATAATACCGTCAGAAACTGCAATAATATCATCGATATTTTGAACGCCTGCAAGATTTTCAATTTTGGGGATAATTTCCATATGCCCGTGATGACGTGCAATTAATTTTCTGATTTCTTCAACGTCGGAGGCGCGCTGAATGAAACTTGCCGCCACAAAATCCATATCATTTTCAACGCCAAAAATAATATCTTTTTCGTCTTGTTCGGAAATTGCGGGAAGGCTTAAAGTTGCGCCGGGTGCAGCTACGCGTTTTCTTGTACTCATTTTGCCGGAATTTAAAATTGTGGTAATAATATCTTTGCCCTTAATTTCTTCAATTCTAAGTTCAACGAGCCCATCGCTAAGTAAAAGTTTTTCGCCGACAACAACTTCTTCATAAAGTTTTTTGTGACTAACGGCGCAATGTGTTTCATCGCCGGGCGTGTCGTCATTTGTCAAAGTGAATTTATTACCGGCTGTAAGTTGGACTTCGCCGTTTGCAAATTCGCCCAAGCGCATTTCCGGACCTTTGGTATCAAGCATTAAAGCTACAACGCGATTCATTTTTTGGGCGGCGGCGCGTACTGCGTCAATACGCATTTTGTGCCCTGCGTGGTCGCCGTGCGAAAAGTTAAACCTCGCGCAGTTCATACCGTTTTCAATGAGTTTTTCGACTACGCCCGGCGCGTCCGTTGCCGGTCCTTGCGTGCAGATGATTTTTGTTTTTTTCAACAACATTAAAATTTCAGCTCCTTTAAAATGTGTTTTATATAAATTAATTCATTTTCGATAATAACGCGTCACGTTGTTTTTGGTAAGTATCATTATCCGGTTTTATTTTGATAGCTTTATTGAAACAATTTAAAGCAGAACTATAATCTTCTAATTTTTCATAATTTTTACCAAGATAACTCCAAAGTAAATCATTAAGGGGAGACATCTTTAAAACAGTCAAAAAAATAGAATTGGCTTTTTGAGGCTCTAATACAGAAACTCTATCATAAATTTCAGCAGCTTTAACATAGTTGCCGGACTCCAAAGCTGCACTGCCTGTAACGGCTATCATTAAGTAGTATGTTCCTTTATCAAGTCCTTGATTTGCAATCTCTTGATTTAATGCAAAAGATTTATCAAGATACTCAAGAGCTTTATCGTAATCTTTTAACTGTACATAAACCGTGTAAAATCCTGCCAAAGCGGAACCATTTTTAGGATTTAATTCAATAGATTTATTGAGACATTCGATGGATTTATCATAATTCGTCAATGCGCAATATGTAATTCCAAGTTTAGCCCAATAATTATCATCATTGGGGTTGAGTTTAACAGCTTTTTGATAACAATTTAAAGCCCGTTTATAATTTTTTTCGCCAAGAAATTTATCTCCTTCAGAAATCCAATCTTTAGCATCTTTTTCAGCAGCATAAACCAGCGACGCAGGAACGAAATTATTTGGCGGCAAAATGGCAGGGCTGAACAACAACGCGCCCAAAACTGCCACAGCTAATTTTTTCTTCAGCAAAACAATCTACCTCCAAAATTTTTTAATTAATTTTCGCCAATGTATTTTCACGCCATTTTTGATAATTTGGCTTATCTGGATTCAATTCAAGAGCCTTGTTAAAACATTCCAACGCCTTTTGATAATCTTCGGAATAAAAATACGCCGCCCCCAAATTGCTCCACGCATTATCATATTTCGGATTTAATTCAACTGATTTTTTGTAACATTCAATCGCCTTATCATATTGGTTAAGCTTGCGATAAGCAAAGCCAAAATTATTCCAAATAACAGAATCATTGGGATTCAATTTTACAGTTTCTTCATAACAATCGACAGCTTGATAATAATTGCCAAGTGAATGATAAGTTAGTGCAAGATTGTACCACGCAACGCTATTTTTGGGATTTAATTCTAACGCCTTGTTGTAATATTCGACAGCTTGATTATATTTGCCCTGTTGTTTGTAAAGCAAGCCGAGGTTATTCCACGTAAAATCATTTTGAGAATTTAATTCGGCGGCTTTATTCAAATATTCGGCGGCTTTATCGTAATTGCCGAGTAAATTGTAAGTTGCGCCGAGGTTACAAAACGCCATATCAAGTGCAGGATTCAGTTCAATAGCTTTATTTAAACATTCAATCGCCTTGTTATATTCGCCTGAGTTGTAAAATTCTAAGCCTTTATTATTCCATTGAACGGCGGTAAATTGTTCTTCATTGCGCTTTACTTCAGCATTAATTTCTTTTTTCTCTTCAGCAGAGGCAGTTTTAAATTTTAATTTAAGGGCGTCCATTTCGGCGTTAAGTTTTTCAATTTGTTCAGCCTGTTCTTTGTTTTGGCGCAAAAGTTCCTCAAGTTTTTGTCTGTCTTGTTGAAGAGTATTAGTTACATTTTCAGTATCGACTCTGGCTGTGATATGACAATGAAAAACTAAAGAATCACCGTTAGTTTCAATTTTTACAGGTGAAGAAACAACTTGCAAAACTGTTGCCGAAAAAGTACGAATTTCATCACGGGTAAGCGTGTTATTTTTTACTTCAGAAATACTTTCAACAAAAACGCTGGCTTGTTCACTGACAGCGCGTTTAGCATCTTCGCGAGCGCGTTCCTTTGCTACGCCTTGATTTTCTTCTAAGCCGTCGCCCATAATGTAATAGCCGTCCGCCTCAATCGTTTTAACTTCTGCGCAAACTATCGACGCGGGCAAAAAAATATTTGGCGGTAAAATTGCAGGGCTGAACATTAACGCGCCCAAAACTGTTGCAACTAATTTTTTCTTCAGCATAACAATCTACCTCCAAAACTTTTTTACAATAATATAATTTTTCGGCGGTAAAGGCAAGACTGCGCGAAAATTTTATTCTGAAAAATTTTTGCCGAGTTCAAACGCTTTTTGATTCAATTCCAAAAATTTCGGCGGCACATTCGCTTTTAAGGATTCTTGCCACGCACTTTCAGGAATTTCAAAATAATGTGACAATCTGCCGAGCA
>CALGGV010000324.1 GCA_937915725.1 uncultured Selenomonadales bacterium | reverse complement strand
CGCAAGATTTAAATTCGGCGATAATTTTTTCTTCGTCCAAAGTTTTTAACTCTCTACCTTGCATTAAAATTTTGCCGTCAACAATAACCGTATCAACTGAAGACGAATTTGCAGAATAAACCATAAGCGAAACGGGATTATAGCAAGGTTGCCATTCTACGCCGCTCATATCAAACAAAATTATATCAGCTTTAAAGCCTGCCTCAAGCTTGCCGATATTTTCAATTCCAACAGCCGCCGCGCCGTATTCTGTAGCCATTTTAACCGCCTCAAACGCGGGAATTTCCAGCGGGTTAAGCGTGTCAACTTTATGCAAAAGTGCGGCAAGTCTAATTTCTTCCAACATATCAAGATTATTGTTGCTGGACGCGCCGTCAGTTCCCAATCCTACTACAACGCCTTCTTTTAAAAGTTTTGGCACCGGCGAAATTCCGCTTGCAAGTTTCATATTACTGCCGGGATTATGTGCAACGCGGATTTTTTTATTTTTGATAATTTCAATTTCGTTATCGCTCAAATGTACGCAGTGCGCCGCCAAAGTTCCCAAGTCAAAAAGTCCTGTTTCTTCGACAACTTCAAAAGGACGCTTGCCGTAATCTTTGATACTGCTGTTAATTTCGTCAAGCGTTTCGTTCATATGAATGTGAATTTCTGCGCCGAGATTTTTGGCAGTTTCGGCAACTTTTTTTAGATACGCGGGCGGGCAAGTGTAAACTGCGTGCGGTCCAAACATAACTTTAATTCTGCCGTCCGCCTTGCCGTTCCAATTTTTGAACAGTTCAACATTGGTTGCAAGTTTTTCATCGCCGTCAAAAATTCCAATTAAGCCGCGACACAAAACGCCGCGCATTCCGGATTTTTCGACAACCTGCGCGACTTCCTCCATATTTGGTCCGTACATATCCATAAAAGTGGTAGTGCCGCTTTTAATCATTTCAACGGCGGCAAGCTCTGCGCCAACTCGAATATCTTTGCGTTTCATTTTATTTTCGATAGGCCAAATGTGTTTGTTAAGCCAATCCATTAAAGCTAAATCGTCGGCGTAACTTCTAAGCAAAGTCATTGAGGCGTGAGTATGTGCGTTAATAAAACCGGGTACGGCGAATTTTCCGCGCCCGTCAATTACTGTAAAATTTTTTGCGTCAAAATTAGAATTGTCAATTTTTGAAATTTTATCGCCGCTGATAAAAATATTTGAAGTTACAACTTCGCCGTTCGACTTAAGCACTTGTACATTTTTTATAACTAAATCAGTTGTCATTTTTTTACCCCCAATAGCAAAATGTGGCAACATTGTAAAAGCAACCGCGCCCGCCGTCAAGTTTAAAAATTCTC
>CALGGV010000323.1 GCA_937915725.1 uncultured Selenomonadales bacterium | reverse complement strand
CGGCTATTAGAATTGCGAAAAAAACTTTGTCGATTGTCAAGGAAAATATTTATTTCGCAATAGGGATAAAATTTTTGTGCTTGATACTCGGCGCGGTCGGCGTTGCCAATATGTGGTTTGCGATTTTTGCAGATGTTGGCGTTATGGTAATTGCCGTGTTAAATGCATTGCGCGCACTTCGTGTGTAGTGGTGTAGTGTGATGGTGTTGTAGTGGTGTAGCAAAAACTATTTCACTATCCCACTACCTAACTATTTCTTTCCATTGCTGATAACAATCTTTGAACGGGCAAAAATTTTAAAATCGCAAGGCAAATTAACATTTCCGGAATAATCAGCGCGGCGTTGACAGTCAATGAATAAATTACCGGCGAAGTTCCTTCCGGTGCGTACGACGCAAAAAATACCACGCCCGATATAAAGTGGCAGATAAATTTTCCAACAAACGCCAAAATTGTTCCCAAAAATATTTTTTCCTTGAAAATTCCCGCCAATCCAACTGCCATGTAGGGTAAAGGATAATCGAACAAAACTTGTATCGGGTGCAAAATGAACGGGTCTTGAATTATCGTTATCAAGCCGAAAACAAATCCCGCCAATGTTCCGACGCCCGTGCCGTATCTGAACGAAATTAAAAGTAGCGGTACTAAGCCGCCCAAAGTTACCGCGCCGCCTTGCGGGAAATGGTACAGCTTGAATTGATGCAGTAAAATTGAAAGTGCCAACATTAGCGAAATATTTATTAAAGTGCGCGTTGTAAGTTTTATTTGGCGCAGGTACAAGCCGAAAAATATTAAAATCAAAACGCCCAAAAGTGCAAATGACGCGCTTGGACTTTGTAAAATCGTCAATACATTTTCCAACAATTTAATCACTCCAATTTAAGGATTAAGGACTAAGGATTAAGGGCTGGGGATTTTTAAAAATGCTGTAAAAAAAATTAGGAGAGAACTCCCACGCGGAAATTCTCTCCATTTTTATTGTAAAAAAATTCCTACGTCGGCATTATCCGAATCAGGTTCACGGGTCGAAGTTCAAAACTTCCTCTCAGCCGGTTTACCAGCTCCCCTTTTTTAAGGGCTAAGGGTTAAGGGCTAAGGGTTAAGGAATAAGGGCTAAGTATTTTTCCTGCTGCCTTTTGCCTTTTGCCTACTGCCTATTTGCAGATACTGTCAATCCAATCAAAAAGTAAATCTAAATCATAATCGCCGCTGTGTCCGCGTCCCCACGGGCTGAAAAAGTCTACGTCAATTCCGTTGTTTTGAAGTTTCAGTGCAAGAATCGCCGGAATTGCAAGCGCGGTGTCTCTGTCAACTGCGCCGTGTCTGATACGAAAATGTTTAGCAACTTTGACATCTGCGCGACCGATAAAATTCAGCGGATTCATCATATAAATTAATTCAGAATTAGCCATTGTACCGCCGGAATTTTTTTGTACAATTTCATTAAAATGACGCGGCGAATTTTTTTCTGTACCGAACTCATCATTTTCGGCGGAGCTTAAATCCATTTTATCGAAGGCGGGCGCGGCTTTTTGACGAGTTGCGGCGGCAGGATATTTTTCCAAGTCAACGTCAACAACTTTACCTTTTTTAATTTTTACCCAATCAACGCCGCTTAAATCTGTACCGCGGTTAAGCGCGTCCTGCGCAGATTCAATGTATTTTTTCTTGATATAATTTTTGAAAGTGCCTTCGCCCTTTTTATTCAGCGTCAAACTATTTCCTTGTTCGTCGCGCAGATTTAAACTATTTAAATATTCAGGAAAAGCGTCGCGCAGAACTTTAGAAATTGCAATTTCGTCTTTCGTCATATTTTGCGCCGTTGTAGATTGAGTAGGATTATTTGCGTCATCAGCAGTAGCATTCGCTCCGCGCATTTGCCACATTGCCTGATAATATTTATTTTCGCCGTAAAAAATCCATTCGTAGGCTTTATCAGCGTTATCAAGATTGGTAATTGGACAATAAACACTTGAGGCAAAAATATCATCACGTTCAACAGCCGCGCCAATTTCTGAAAGGTAAGGCGCAAAATCTGTAGCATTGCCGGTACTTCCCAACGCCGCAGAAAGCGCGCCGCCCGCTGAAGTTCCATTTGAAATAATTTTTTCGGTATCGCCTGCAGGAAGTTTTGATTTATTGTGGCGCAGGTAACGCACGGCGGCTTTATAGTCAACGATAAACGCGGGAGCTTTACCGACATAAACGCCGTCAGTTACAGTTGTGCGCCCGCGAATTGCAGGGCTGACAACAACCAAGCCGCGAGAAAGTGCAACAAGTGAGGCATTTGGACCGCCGCTCATTTTGTCATTTTCGGTAGGCGGTTTAATTTCGCCGGGCATGTAGCCGCCGACGCCGTTTGGCATAAAAATTGGCGCAGTTTTGGCGGTGTAGCCGTTAATCGTGCCGCCGCTCAAATATTCTGCAGGAATGTAAATGCTTAATGACTGCGCGGCAACATTTTTGGGCTTGCTGACGTACACAATATTTTCATAGGCGATAAATTTAATTTCTCTGCCTTCGTAAGTTAAAGTTTTTTCAACGCCCTTTGAACTGTCAAAATTTAAATCATAAACCTGATTGACATTTTCCACAACCGCCGCCGCCTCACAATAATTAAAGTTGATAAAATTTGGAACGGACGCGGTAAAAACTCCGACGCCGATAAAAGCCGCAAAAGTCTTTGTCAAAAATTTTTTCCGCATAAAATTTCCCCCTATTTTAAAGACTAGGATTTTTTTACAAAGTTTAAATAATTAACAAGTCGGCATTTCTTTCTTTAGAAGAAAGAAACGCCTAGCAAAGAAAG
>CALGGV010000322.1 GCA_937915725.1 uncultured Selenomonadales bacterium | reverse complement strand
CGCTCAAGAGTCCGGAAATTGCGGCGGGATTATCTGAAGTGTTGGAAATATTGCCTGTAATTTCTGTAGCAGTTAAAATTTCGGCAGTTTCATTCGGCAAAATATTTGTGGCAGAAATTATGGAGCCGTCAACATTTGCCGCGCCGTTTACGGTAATTTTTCCATTTTGATTAATCAAAGTCCCGTCAGAAATTAAATTTCCATTAATTGTCAAGCCGCCAATAGTGCCGTGATTGTAAAATTTGCCGGTTGTATCGTCGGTAAAACCTTCAGCAAGTTTTTCTGTCATATCATTTACAGTGAAAGTACCGCCAAAAAGTTTTGCGCCGTTTGAAACATTGACATTGACAATATCAGCCGCGCCGCTGTAATTTAAAGTTCCCGCCGTAACATTCATTTTCATATTGTCAACACCGGTAATATCGCCGCTGTAAGTGTTATCAGCGTTGAAATTTAAATTCGTCACAAGGTCGGGAATATATTTTGTGTAAATATACTTTTCGCCGTTGTACTGAATTTTCAAAGTCTCCAAAGACAAATACTGCGTCCCGGCAAATTCACTATATTGATCTTCGTCAGAAATTCCGTATTCTTCAGAATCAAAATTTTTCCAATTTGAAGTGATATTGCCGATAATTTCCGCGCCTTCATTGATGTTGACATTTTTAACGAAAGATTCTTCAGCAATGTAAACAGCGTTATTAAATATGGTTGAAGTAACTTCGAGTTTGCCGGAAATATTTACATTGTCAATCATTGGCGCGTTTAAATCGCCGTTTTCTAAATCTGTAAAGCTGTAGTCGGCGTCTTCGGCATTCGGATTAAGTTTTTGGTTATACGCAAAATCAATTTCGCCGCTACTGTTCACGTTGCGCGTATAACGAATGTAAGAGCCGCGATATTCTGTAGTTCCGCCCATAGAATTTGCGCCAAATTCAAAGTGTAAAGCGTCGCCAAACAATCCTGTTGCCGTTACAGTGCCGTCAATATTAACTTCGTGATTTCTGCCGTAAGCAACCAAAACGCCCGTGCCATATTCGCCGTCTGAATGAATTTCTGTACCGGCAGGAACTGTAATTTTATTTTCTAAGCCGTCAATACGAATACCCACCGCGCCGTTACCGTTAGTATAAATATTTGCGGCTTGAGTAATATCGTTGTTGGAGCCGTAAATGTGCAAGCCTATTCCTAAAGTTGAATTATTGTAGCCGTCCACATATTCGCCATTTTCTCGCGCAGAAAATCCTTGAGTATTCGTCAAAGTCAAGCCGTCATTGTAGATTGAACGCCCATAAAAATTTTTTCTGTCAATCGTGTAACCAATATCCTGCAAAAGTGCAAGTTCAGCCTCCATAAAATTATTATAACTGCGGTAATTTTGATGACTCATTATAGAGCGTGCAAGTTCAAGGTGTGAAAATTCCGGTCCGGTTTCCCAAGCATTTATTGGAATACCGCTGACTTGTTCGCCGTCAAGGCGTGTAAAAGTTTTGCCGTCAAGTACTTCAGTTACATTATCGCCGACAAAATAAAGAGCCGTTTTGCCGTTTGCGCCGGTAGCAACATCTGTAACGTAAAAAATAGGGGTATCGTCCGGCATTTCTTCGCCGCTTTCACTTTCAATGTATCTTTTCGCAACGTCAAAATAATCCGGTGAAGTTAAAATTAAAGAATCGCCGTTGGGGAAATTTTCGCCGTCTTGATTGTAAAGGTGCGCCGTGAAGGAATTTTCAGAAAATCCATTTTCAACCATTCCCCATTTAAACGTTGTATCTTCAAAAGTCGTTGTAGTACCTAGAGCAGCAGCAGATATTCCCAAGCTGTGTCCAATTTCATGGAACATAACCGGCGTAATGTCAAGATTTTTCATAGCCTGTGCGACGGGTAAGTCGTAATAATCAGTAGAAATCCAGCCGTAATTGCCGTCATTTTCATTGACGCCCAAATTTTGCCCGATACCAATCATAGAATAGCCGATATTTTCTAAATCAGTATCAAGGTTGCCTTCATCATCTTTGATATAAGGAATTTCGCTAACATCCGTGAATTGTGCCACGTTTTGAGCATTTTGAAAAATTTCGTGGTACAAATTAGGATTCTTAGTTTCTTGCCCATATTTGTAAGAATTAGAACCTGCAAAAGCGTTGACAATATCATTGGAGCCAACAAAAACTTGAGCGGGATCTGTAATATTTGCGCCCGGTCCAATAATTTCAGCCCACCAATTAAAAGCCTTATTTAAACCGGATTTTAAATTACTCGGTAAATTCCACGTCAGCCAATTCCCCTCATCGTCCATAGCTGTGAAAAAATCAAAGGCTAAATCTGCGTCATCTTCGCCGTAATATTGAATTTTGAAAATATTTTTGCCTTCCCAGTCAATATTAACTTCTTCCATTGCCGCCGCAGGATTATTGAAACTAAAACAAGTTCCCGCTATAACCGCCGCCAAAATAGCTACTTTTTTCTTTTTAGATACAGAATGTTTCAATTTTAATCCTCCTATAAAATTTTTATGATAATATCAAATTGAAATGAAAGAAATCTGAATTGATATAGGCAGGATAATTTTTTGAAATTGCGAATTTAAAAAGCGGGTGATTATATGATTGCTTTGATAGATTACGGCGTTGGAAATTTATACAGCGTCGAAAAGGCGTTAAAATTTGTTGGCGGCGAAGTGAAAGTTACTTCTGACGCGGCAGATTTAAAAAACGCAGATAAATTAGTTTTGCCGGGCGTGGGGGCGTTTGGCGATTGTATGAAAAATCTTGAGGCAACGGGATTAATTCCAACAATTTTGGAACAAGTTTTAATGCACAAGCCGCTGTTGGGAATTTGCGTAGGGTTGCAGATTTTATTTGAACGTAGCGAAGAATCGCCGAATGTCAAAGGGCTTGGAGTTTTCAAGGGCGAAGTTAAAAAAATTCGTGCAGATGGTTTAAAAATTCCGCACATGGGCTGGAATTCAATCGAAATTGGAAGGAAAGATAATCTGATAAAGTTTGGCGCGTCAAAACTTTTGGCGGGGCTTGAGGGTAAAAATTTTTTCTACTTTGTGCACAGTTATCACGCTGTACCGGCAAATGAAAATCTTGTAACTGCAATTACAAATTACGGCGAAAATGTAACGGCTGCCGTTGAACTCGGCAAAGTTTTTGCTACTCAATTTCACCCCGAAAAATCCGGCGATGTCGGATTGAAAGTTTTAAAAAATTTTATTGAAATGTAGTTTAGGGATTAGGAGTTAGGGATTAGGGGATTTTTCACTAGGATTTGTTTACAAAATTTTATTTTATTAACAAGTCGGCATTTCTTTCTTTAGAAGAAAGAAACGCCTGGCAAAGAAAGAATCGACGCCCGCCTGCGTTTTTCGCGTCAAACAAAAAGTAGTTCAAAGTTCCAGCCGCGTTTTCTCACGTTACCTAATCTTAAAGTTACAGGCAAAAACGGAGTGCGGCGGGCGTCCTTCTAATCTTTCATTTGTAAACATACTCTAGTCCCTAATCCTTAGTCCCTAGCCCCTAAAAAAGGAGTGTTGACAATGTTAATTTTACCGGCGATTGATATTTTGGACGGAAATGCAGTACGTTTGACACAAGGCGATTTCAAAAAAGAATTTAAATATTCACGTTATCCGGAAGAAACCGCGCTTGAATGGCAAGAGGCGGGCGCGCAATTTTTACACGTGGTAGATTTGGACGGTGCAAAAAAAGGCGCGTTGTCAAATATTTTCACAATAAAAAGAATTATTGACAATATAAATATTCCAATAGAAGTAGGCGGCGGTATTCGCAAAATGAGCGATATTGATAATTTGCTTGATATTGGAGTGGAGCGCGTAATAATCGGCAGCGCGGCGGTTGAGGATCCGGAATTTGTACAAGAGGCGGCGGACAATTTTGGAGATCAAGTGGTAATTGGAATTGACGCCCGCGACGGAATTGTAGCAGTGCACGGCTGGTGTGATTCCGGCGAAATGGAGGCTAAGGAATTGGCGGCGCGTATTGGCGATTTTGGAATTTCGACGATTATTTTTACAGATATTGCGCGGGACGGAATGTTGAAAGGAATTGACGCGGAGCAAGTTGCGGAAATTGCCGAGCATTCCGGAATTTCTGTAATAGCGTCGGGCGGAGTTACTTCCCTTGACGATATACGCAACCTTAAAGCTCACGAAGATTCAGGAATTGTTGGCGCGGTTATCGGAAAAGCACTTTATGAAGGCGTCATTGATTTTTCAGAGGCGTTGAAAATTGCCGAATAATAAGGACTAAGAAATAAGGGCTAAGGGCTAGGGAAATTTCCTTAACCCTTAAAAACGACCGCAGGGAGTTTTTTTATGTTGACGAAAAGAATAATCCCTTGCCTTGACGTGAAAAGCGGGCGGGTTGTAAAAGGTACAAATTTTGTAGGACTGCGCGACGCGGGCGATCCTGTCGAACTTGCGAAAAAATATGACGAAGAACGCGCAGATGAATTAGTTTTTCTTGATATAACGGCGTCACATGAAGGGCGCGGTACAATGGTTGAAGTTGCCAAAAGTTGCGCGGCACAAGTTTTCATACCGTTCACAGTTGGCGGCGGTATTCGTACTGTTGACGATATGCGCGTTATGTTGAAAGCCGGCGCAGATAAAATTTCGGTAAACAGCGCGGCGATTAAAAATCCCAAAATAATTTCTGAAGGCGCAAAAAAATTCGGCAGTCAATGTATAGTTTTGGCGGTTGACGCTAAAAGTTGCGGAGACGATAAATGGGAAGTCTACATTAACGGCGGGCGCACTCCAACAGGGCTTGATTGTCTCGAATGGATAAAAAAAGGCGTGGCACTCGGCGCGGGCGAAATTCTTTTGACAAGTATGGACGCGGACGGCACTAAAGACGGTTATGACATTCCCTTAACTCGCGCAGTTTCGGAGGCGGTAAATGTTCCCGTTATTGCAAGCGGCGGCGCAGGAGAATTTGAACATTTTTTGAAAGTTTTGATTGACGGCAAGGCGGACGCAGTTTTGGCGGCGTCGGTTTTTCATTACGGCAAATATACAATTCGTCAAGTCAAAGAATATCTGAAAAAGCACGGCGTAGAGGTTAGATTTTGAAATTTAAAATTCGAGAAATGCAAGCGTCCGAATATGGCGCACTTGAAACTTTTTTGTACGCGGCAATTTACATACCGGCGGGCGCGGTTAAACCTGCGCACGAAATTATTTATCAGCCTGAACTTCAAGTTTATATAAAAAATTTCGGCGAAGGCACGGCTGATTTTTGTTTTGTTGCTGAAGTGGAAAATGAAATTGTAGGCGCGGCGTGGTCACGTATTATGAATGACTACGGACACATTGACAATAAAACGCCTTCGCTTGCTTTGTCTGTACTGAAAAATTTCCGTCGCGCCGGAATTGCTACCGCTTTAATGAAAAATTTGCTTGAAAAAATTTCAGCTGAAAAATTTAAGCGCGTTTCGTTATCCGTACAAAAAGAAAATTTACCGGCAGTTAATCTTTACAAAAAATTGGGCTTTAAAATTTTTGCCGAAAATGAATCAGAATACATTATGATTTTTGAAAATTAAAATTCGAGAAATGCAAACGTCAGCGTATGACGCACTTGAAATTTTTTTGTACGCGGCAATTTACATACCGGCGGACGTGGTTAAACCTGCGCGAAAAATTATTTATCAGTCTGAACTTCAAGTTTATATATAAAATTTTGGCGAAGGCAGGCTGATTTTTGTTTTGCTAAAATTGAAAATAAAATTGTAGGCGCGGCGTGGTCACGTACTATGAATGACTACGGACACATTGACAACAAAACGCCTTCGCTTACCTTGTTACTCGGCAAAAACATACAGAACTTTATTTCTACACTACTTAATCTTTATAAAGATGATGAAAAATTAAGAAAGTGTGTGCTAATAAGTAGCAGCGACCAAAAACGCGGTTTAGCTATTCTTCACCTTGAAATAAATTGATGAATTGTAGGGTGATTTTTTTATAACTGCAAATTTTGACGAGGGATAAATTTTTTTTTACAATTTTAGTAAAAAGTGCTTAAACTCAATTACAACAACAATTTTTGCAATCAAACGTCACTTGAAACAGTAAAGGATTATCAAAACAAAAATTGAATAAAAGCAACAATATTAAAAAACGGAGGTAGCGCAATGCAGGTAACTCTTGAACGTGATAACATATTAAAAACCGTGGCTGTTGAAGGAAAATTCTATGTTTTAGGCTCCGATTTTGCGCGTGAAGAAATTTTGAAATTACTCGACAACAAGCCAATGATAATTTCAATGGCGAAATGCAATTATGTTTCAAGTTCGTGAATTCGCTCCCTTTTGATAGTTGCCAAAGTGGCAAAGGCTAAAGGAACAAAAATAATTTACGCGGCGGCGATTCAAAAAGTTATGAACGTTTTGCAAATGATGGGATTTTCAAAATTTTTGTATTGCGTACCAACGGTTGAAGACGCTGTGAAGGAGTTAGAGAAATAATGAGAATTGATTTACACCCGACCGACACTTACGGAAATTTTAAAATTCGTCCGGGTTTACTTTTGGCAAACGGCGCGCATATGGTACCCGGCGGAATTAACTTTACAATTTATTCAAGCGGTGCGAAAAGTTGCGAGCTTGTTTTTTTTAAGCCGCACGCAAAAGAGCCGTTTGCAACTATTCCTTTTCCTGAAAATTATCGTATTGGCAATGTTTATTCAATGATAGTTTTTGATTTAGACTATGAAAATTTAGAGTACGGTTTCAAAATTGACGGAGAATACAACTTTCAGCGCGGCAACGTTTTCAACAAAAATAAAATCTTACTGGATCCTTACGCCAAATTAATTTCCGGCAGAGACGTTTGGGGCGAAGAGCCGGATTGGGATAACGAGTTTCAATACCGCGCAAGAGTTGCCCTTGAAGATTATGACTGGGAAGGCGACACACCCTTAAAAACTCCACACAACGAAATTATAATTTATGAAACGCACGTGCGCGGCTTTACCAAAGATGAATCCAGCGGCGTTAAATTTAAGGGAACTTTCGCCGGTCTGGTTGAAAAAATTCCGTACCTTAAAGAATTGGGAATTAACGCCGTTGAACTTTTGCCAATTTTTGAATTTGATGAATTTGAGGGCGCACGCAAAGACGCCGACGGCAACTATTTAATGAATTACTGGGGCTATTCAACAGTTGGATTTTTTGCGCCAAAAGCCGGTTACGCGGCAAGCGGCAAATATTCAATGCAAAATGATGAATTAAAAAATCTTGTCAAAGAATTGCACAAAAACGGTATCCGAATTATTTTGGACGTGGTTTTCAATCATACGGCGGAAGGCAATGAACACGGTCCTTATATTTCTTTCAAAGGAATTGACAACAAAACTTACTACATTTTGACGCCGGACGGCTACTATTACAATTTCAGCGGTTGCGGCAACACTTTAAACTGCAATAATCCTATCGTCAGAAATTTAATTTTAACTTGTCTGCGCTATTGGGTTTCAACTTACCACGTCGACGGTTTCAGATTTGATTTGGCGGCAATTTTGGGGCGCGATGCATCCGGCGCGCCTATGGCTAATCCGCCGCTTTTAGAATCTTTGGCTTACGATCCTGTTTTGAGTGATTCAATTTTAATAGCGGAGGCGTGGGACGCGGGCGGCTTATATCAAGTCGGCAGTTTTCCAAATTACGGGCGTTGGGCTGAATGGAACGGTAAATATCGCGATGACGTGCGCAAATTTTTGAAGGGCGAAAGTGGCAAGGCTGAATGTCTTGCTTACAGAATTTGCGGCTCTGAAGATATTTACAACCGCTATTGGCGCGGCGACTGCGCGAGTGTCAACTTCATAACTTGCCATGACGGCTTTACTTTGTACGATTTATTTGCTTACAACGACAAACACAACGAGGCTAACGGCTGGGGCGGCAGTGACGGCGGCAACGATAATCACAGTTGGAATTGCGGCTGGGAAGGCGATATTAATTTACCTGATGAAGTTAAAAATTTACGCCACAAAATGATTAAAAACGCGGCGGCAATTCTTTTTACAAGTTTAGGTATTCCAATGATTTTGGCGGGCGATGAATTCGGCAATACTCAATTTGGCAACAACAACCCTTACTGTCAAGACAATAAAATTTCGTGGCTGGACTGGAATAATCTTGCAGAAAATCAAGACTTGTACCAATTTTTCAAGAAAATGATAGCCTTCAGAAAGGCGCATCCCGTTTTAATGAGAATGTCACAAGGTATACCGTACGGCTACCCAATGGCGAGCGTTCACGGTACAAACGCATGGCAATTCGATTATTCGCCGGAAAACCGCGTTATCGGCGTAATGTTTGCCGGAAAAAATTCTGAAGGCGCGGACGATTTTATTTATTTGGGAATTAACGCGCACTGGGAAAGTCACGGCGTATGGTTGCCTGCGTTGCCGCAAAATATGACGTGGCAAGTTGAAATTAATACTGATTTAGGCGATTCTGCAGTTTACGATAAACCGGTGGCGATTAATCCCGCCAATCAATTTATCATTGGCGCAAGGTCTGTTATAATTTGTACTTCAACTTTTCAAAAATAATTATGCTGCAGATATTTTTTAATCTGCGCGAAAAAGGCGAGCGACAAATACACGCCCGCCTTTGTTTTTTTGCAGATTATCAAAAATAATTAAATTGTAAAAAAGAAATGCCGACTTGTTAAAATTAAAAAAATTACCGACAAAATTTAATAAACACTGTTAATCAGAGTCAATCCAAAATTTGTAACCTTCGTTGGGAATTGTATCAAGATGAACGAGACTGTTTGCAGAAACTTTCAATTTTCGTCGAATGTTGCTTATATGCATTCTCAAAGTATTGCTTGTAAGCTGAAGTTCGTTGTCGTTCCAAATCATACCGTAAATTTTGTCGAGAGTCAGCGGCTTGTTGATATTATCAATGAAACCGAGCAATATTTCAAATTCTGTGGGTGTGAAGTCAATCAATTCATCTTCAATCAGCAGTTGTCTTTTCGTTTGATACAGAATCAAATTTTTGCCGATACGAATACCAAAATTATTTAACAATTCATCTGTTCTAGGGATACCACCCCCCCCTGCTATGCTATTTTGGTCTAGCATGCTGTAAAAAATCGAAATGTCCTGCAACGGTAAAACTATTGCCATTATCATTGGCGAAAGATTCTGTGTGAATAAATTTCCCCATTCCAAAACGTAAAAATTTTCTCTGTGACAAAGTCTGTAAATTATGTAATATGAATTATGCCATTGCCAACTTTCGCTCGGACGTATGCTTTTTAAAGTTTGTTGCACGTGCGCTTTAACATAATCGCTGTAGCGTTTTTGGTCTGCGGGATAAATATGCTCTATCGAATTTTTGTTTTCAATGACAAAATCACGAATACGCGGGCATTGCAACAACTTCAAATACTGTAAGTTTACGTAGTGATAAGGCAAACTTTTTTCATAGTGCAAAACTTTCATTGCAGTAAAATTGTTGTCCATTAATTTTGATAACATTTCATAATGGTATTGTTGGTCGACGTGTAATTCAATGGGCGTTTTTTCCGACGGCAAGAAAATTGAATTTTGAATTATATTTTTTTTCATTGGAATTTGCACTTGATAAAACGACACCAATAATTTTTCGCCGACCAATTTGAAGTAGAATAAAAATTTTATTCCGGTAATGTATTGAAGATTATATTTTGTAGCTTGAGTTTCAATATCAGCCACAACCAAGCAGCTATCCTCTGAAGAACTGCAAAAATTATAATTTTCATTGACGATTTTATAGCCCTCTACATATTTTAACGATTGGTTTAAAAAGTCTCTCATATTTTCGACGCCAATTACAGTTTCATTCGTGTTGGTGCAGTTGTAGGTAAAATCTTTGGAGTTCAAATACGAAATTACAGTACCAATATCTCTATCTACGTAAAATGCATAAATCATTCTGCGGGCTATGATCAAAGCTTGTTCTTCTAAATATCTATACATTTTAACCAGTTCCTTTGCTAGAATTTTAGTACATTTTAGCATTGGATATTCAATTCACTAATAAAAATTTCTTGATAATAATCTCGACGGATTCAAATTTTCGGTCGAGTAATTTTTTTTGCGCCAGAATAAAAGAATTTTTAATTACTGCTTAAAAAAAAACTGATAAAATTCAAATTAATATTGGTGGAAAATTTTTTGATTAGAGGTATTGACTGTGAACAATAAACTTAAGGAAATTTTTGAAAAAATAAACGCACGAAACAATAAAACTATTCGCCGCAAACTTAGGCGGCTTGTTTTTATGTGCAGTGGTTTTTCCATACTGATTTTAACTTTTGTAACTTTGTATGGAATGTTCGGCGTGCGCTCAGATGCTATTGACACCGGCGAAAAAATTGGCGAATTTGCCATTAAAAATTCAAACAAAATAATCGAGCGTTCGACTCATGAATATCTTAAAACTCTTGCGCGTGAAAGATCACATTTAATTAACATGGAGCTTGAAGATTTCAAAGGCAGCGTCGAAGTTATTCAACGTGAAGTTACAAGGGTAATGAATAATCCTTCAGCATATCCTTACCGCAATATCAAAGAAGCAAATCCCAATGACGGCGACGGCGAACATTATGAAGCGTGGCTTTTCTACGCGCCGGATTTTTTAAGCAGTCCTGCGATTCAAAATGAAATTGGATTAATGGCAAATGTACAGGATATGATGATTGGGCTTGCCGAATGGGTGGGCAACGGTTTAAGCATTACGCCTTACATTGCGTCGAACAGCGGCTTTATCATTGAAGTTGATAATAAATTGCCGGAATGGGCTTTTCCTGATAAAACTCAAGCGCGGGCGCAAACTTTTAATTTTTATGAGCGTCCGTGGTTCAGCCGCGCAGAATCTGAAGGCAAATTATTTTTTACTCATCCTTATCAAGGCGGGCGCGAAGGCAATTTGGCTATTTCCTGCGCGATGCCTTATTACTACAATAACGGCGAATTTGCGGGTGTAGTTGGAATTGGCGCAAGTTTGGACAGAGTAAGCGATTTAGTTTTGAACACCAACATTGCAGGCGGCGGTTTTTGTTTTGTCTTGGATAATGAAGGGCACATACTTTTTTCACAAATGCAAGACAACGAACTTTCAATAATTTCAGTTGCGAATCAAAAAGACTTACGCCAAAGTGAAAATTTAAATGTAGCTTTAGTGGCTAAGGAAATGCTGAAAGGAATTGAAGGCAGTCTCAATATTACAATCGACGATACAAATTATATAGTTACTTTTGCGCCAATAAAAGCTACCGGCTGGAGTTTTGGTATAGCGATAGAAGATGACGTCGTTAAAAAATTTTTGGAAGAAAATAGAGAGTTTATCAGCGCGGAAACTCAAATTCAAGCACAAGCTATTGGCGAGCGAATTTTTGAAACTATGCTTTTAATTTGCGTGGCGATTGTCATAATTATTGCGGTTGTAGGATATTTCGGAAACAAACTTTCAAAATCTTTGGCGCGTCCGCTTTTGGAACTTGCAGACAAGGTAAGGGAAATTTCAAGCGGCAAATTTGATGAAAAAATTGAAATTCATACCGGCGACGAAATTGAACACCTTGCAACTTGTTTTAATGTTATGACTTCCGAACTTCAAGAATATATGAATAATCTTACAAAAGTTACTGCCGAAAAACAAAAAATTGCAACCGAATTAAACGTTGCAACCAATATTCAAATTGGAATGTTACCGCACGATTTTAATTTTGGGCGCGCAGATTTTGACATTTTCGCAACGATGCACGCGGCTAAGGCAGTCGGCGGCGATTTCTACGATTTTTACTTACTGGACGAAAATCATTTGGTTGTAACAATGGCTGACGTTTCCGGCAAGGGCGTACCGGCGGCGTTGTTTATGTCAAGGAGCAAAACTATCTTGAAAAATTTTGCAATGACAATGAATAATCCCGACGATTTTGCGGCGTTAATGACGCTTGCCAATCAGCAACTTTGTCAAGACAATGAAGAAATGATGTTTGTTACGGTTTTTATGGGAATGTTGGATTTAAAAACCGGCAGATTTATTTTCGTGAACGGCGGACACAACCCGCCCGTTATCTATCACAAGGCAACGGGCAAGTTTGAATATTTGGACGTGAAGAGAAATTGCGTTTTGGGAATGATTGAAGGTATTGATTTTGTTCAGCAGGAAATTCAAATTGACGCGGGCGATTTAATTTATTTGTACACTGACGGCGTAACAGAGGCAATGGATATAGATAACAATCAATACGGCGAAAAAAGGTTACTTAATTGTTTGAGTTCCCTTGATATTCAAGAACCGCTTGAAAAAATTTTGCAAGATATTCGCGCAGATTTAGAAAAACACGTAGGCGCGGCTGAACAATCTGATGATATTACAATGCTTGCCGTACGCTACATTAAATAAAGATTTACAACATTTGAAAAATAATTATGCTAGAATCACGAAGAATTTTGAAAAGGAGCGTTGATTGTGAAATTTGAGTTTTCAGATACTATTGGCGGTTTTTGCCAAAGTTACGATTCGGCAACGCGCAGCGGCGTTATAAAAACTTTTGCCGGCGACGAAGTCAAATTCAAGTTGTCGGATAATTTTTACGCCCGGATAGTTAGAAATTTGGATGAGCCTTACCGCGACTGCACGGGACAAGTTGAAAAACTCCTGCGCGACGGGCAAATGATTTTTGTTTACGGGATTTATTACCCCGATGAAGGCGGTACACATTTTGAGGCGTCCTATATGGATTTTCCGGGACGCAAGCCTGAAGAAATGCGCTTTGAAGAGGCTGACTGGTGGATTAATCAAGCGCGCAGCATTGCAGATTTTTACATTAAGGCAGAATTTCCCAACGGCGAAATTGACTACCGCCAATATCGCACGCGCTTAACATTGGATGGCGTACGCAAGCCCGATTTTCGTCAAGAAACAGATACAATTTCCCGTATGATTTACGGTATGGCTAGCGCGTATATGCTTACCGGCGAAGACAGATTTTTGGAAGTTGCCGAAAAAGGTACACAATATCTGCGCGACCATATGAGATTTTATGATATTGATGAAAATGTAGTTTATTGGTATCACGGAATAGACGTGCAAGGCGACAAGGAGCACAAGCTTTTCACTTCAGAATTTGATGACGATATTGAAGCAATTCCAATGTACGAGCAAATTTACGCCTTAGCCGGTCCTACTCAAACTTACAGACTCAACGGCGACCCCGCAATTATGCGTGATATTCGTATGACAATTAGTTTGTTCGACAAGTTTTTCATTGACAGGGAAAAAGGCGGCTACTATTCGCACATTGACCCCGTAACTTTCGACCCAAAAAGTGAATCACTCGGACGCAACGTCGGGCGCAAAAATTGGAACTCGGTAGGCGATCATGCTCCGGCTTATTTGATTAATTTGTACCTTGCGACAATGGAAGACAAGTACAAAGATTTTCTGGAATACACGGCAGATTGTATCGAAGAACATTTCAAAGATTATGACAACAGCCCGTTTGTACAAGAAAAATTCTACGACGATTGGAGCCACGACGAAACTTGGGGTTGGCAACAAAATCGCGGCGTAGTTGGTCATAATTTAAAAATTGCGTGGAATTTGATGAGAATTAACAGCGCGGTTGCAAAAGATAAATATGTAAACTTTGCTGAAAAAATTGCTGAAATTATGCCGACAGTCGGAATGGATACAAGGCGCGGCGGCTGGTACGACGTTATGGAGCGTAAACTTCGTGAAGGCGAAACTTGTTACCGTTTTGCATGGCACGACAGAAAAGCTTGGTGGCAACAAGAACAGGGAATTTTAGCTTACCAAATTTTGTACGGTTGCTTGAAAAAGCCGGAATATTTAAATTTGGCTAGAATTTCTGCGGCGTTTTACAATGCTTATTTCCTTGATCATGACGACGGCGCAGTTTATTTCAACGTTTTAAATAATGGCATTCCTTTCCTTACCGGCAACGAACGCCTCAAGGGTTCTCACTCAATGGCTTGTTATCATTCAATCGAACTTGCATTTTTGAGCGCAGTTTATATCAATCTTTTGCATACCAAAAAACCGCTCGATTTATATTTCAAGCCGCTGGTAAATGGTTTCGGCGAAGATAATCTTTTACACGTCCAGCCGGATATTTTGCCAAAAGGCAGTTGCAAAATTGAATCAGTCGAAATTGACGGCAAGCCGTGGAATTATTTTAACGCTGAAACTTTCACTGTTAAACTTCCGCCGCTTGATCATCGCCCAAAAATTAAAGTCAGAATCGTACCGACTGAAAGTTGAGGAGAAAATTTTATGGCAAATTATGTAATGGAAATTGGCGAAGTCAGCAAAGTTAAACTTCATGGGCACATTGACGCCTCAATCGCTCCGGAGCTTATGAACGAACTTAAAACAGTGATTGAACGTAAAACCGAAGTTAAACAGTTGGTTTTCTACGCTGATGAATTGGAATATATCGCAAGCGCGGGACTTCGCGCAGTTGTTTTCGCTAAACAAAAACTCGGCGCAAATGTTAAGGTTTATTTGGTCGGAGCCTCTGAAGAAGTCATTGACGTTTTCAAAATGACAGGGTTCGATAAATTCTTGACGATTCAAGACAAATTTGAGGAATGAGCTATGCTTAAAAATTTGGAATATCCCACCGAGCGTAAACTTTTGCCGCAAATGCTCTCAAGAATTACCGACGAAATTAAAAAGTACATAAGCGACGAAAAATGGATAAATCGTTTGAAAGTTTGCTCTGAAGAAATTTTGGTAAACATAATCGATTATTCAAATTCCGCAAAACTTTATATTTCGTGCGAATTTTTGAATAATGAATTGCGTTTTGAATTTGTTGACGCCGGCACGCCCTACAATCCGCTTGAAGAAAAACCGGAAGTCGATATTGACGCCGAAATTGATGAACGCGGCATTGGCGGACTTGGGATTTTCCTTTATACAACCATAATGGATAAAATTGAATACAAATTTGAAAACGGCAAGAATCATTTAATAGCGATAAAAAATCTTGACGAGGCGGTGAATTAATTTGCGAAACAAAGTAGGCGTCTTGATTGAAAGTGATTTTTACGAACCGGAAATTGATTATTATTCCAAATGTTTCAAATTGGCGGGCTTGGAAGTTCATTTTTTGACAAGACTTTGGGGCAATGCTGAATTAACTTTTACAGGACACGAAGAGCGCAAACCTTTAAAAGTCAATGAAAGTTTTGAAAATGCCGACCTTAAAGAATACGCGGCGATTATTGTTCCTGCCGGTTATGTTGCAGACAGGTTGCGCTACACCGAAGATACAAAAAAACTTCCGCCGGCTTGCGAATTTCTGAAAAAAGCGTTTGCAGACAAAAAAATTATCAAGGGGATAATTTGTCACGGCGCGTGGCTTATGGCTCCAATTTCTGAACTTGTCAAAGGGCGCAAAATGGTCGTACATAACAATTTAATCGGCGACGCAAAACTTATGGGAATTAATTACGTCGATGAAGATGTTGTAGTTGACGGCAATTTGGTTACTGCGCGAACGGGCGGCGATCACGTTGCATTTGCCCAAAGAATTATCAGCTTGCTTAACTGCGGAGAAATTTTAAATTTCCTCAACAACCGAATTGATATGCTTGAGGAAAAAATTAAAATCCTTGAAGAAAAAGAATGTATCGCCGAAAGGCGTTTACAAAATATATCTACTTCTACTGGAGGTAACAAAATGGCAAAAGTTTTAATTATTGCTACAAATTACGGCTCATGGGCGGAAGAACTTCAAGCACCTTGGGACGCTTGTAAAAAAGCAGGCTTTGAAGTAACGCTTGCAACTCCTCAAGGCAAAAAACCCCTTCCTTTTAAAATCAGCGTTGATCCTAACTTTGTTGATCCTGTTCAAAATGTCAAAACAAATCCTGAATGGGTTTGCGATCGTTGCAAAGAATTGGTTGACGGCGAAGAATGGGCGCACCCCAAAAAATTTACTGAAGTTAATATGGACGATTATGATGCTATCGTTTTGACAGGCGGTCCCGGCGCAAATCTTGATATGGCTAATTGTTGGGAACTTCATCAGTTGATTATGCGTGCTTATAAAACCGGTAAAATTGTTGCCGCGCTCTGCTACGCTGTTTCAACTTTGGTATTCCTGCGCGACCCCGAAAATGATTATAAATCTATCATTTACGGAAAGAAAATTACAGCTCATCCGCGTGCATGGGATTTCTACGGACCCGGTATGAAAATGGTTTATGAAGTTTACGGCGGCGAAAAAGACCTTGCTACTGACGTTGTAACACCCGGTTTCCAATGGCCTATTGAAGATTTAGTTCGTGACGCAGTTGGACCTAACGGCGCGTGCATCGCTCGTATCAATGCCAATCGTGAAGATCCGCAAGTTTATTATGATCACCCCTTCATTACCGGTACTTCAGTTGAATCTTCCATTGCTTACGGCGATAAAATTGTTGAAGTACTCAAAAAACTTGGTAAATAATTTCGTAAAAATTTAAGTCGTAAATTTTTAGTGGTTAGTGGTTAGCCGAAAAACTTTCCACTAACCACTTTTTAAATTTGAAGGTGGCGATTATATGGACGTAAATCAAACGATTGTAAAAGTGCTTGAAGAAATTGGTGTCGATTATGTTTTTGGTGGTTCGGGGCAAGTAAACGCCTCAATGCTCCTTGCACTTAATAAATCTGAAAAAATTAAAACAGTCATAATTCAAAATGAGCAGGCGGCGTCATTTATGGCGGCTGGCTATGCAATGTTTTCAAAAAAATTGGGCGTATGTTTTGCAACGGGCGGACCCGGCGCGTTCAATCTTTTCAGCGGCTTGGCGGTTGCCTATTCAGATTCAATCCCAATGTTGGCAATAACCGGCTACACTTCCCGCGCAATGAGAGGCAAGGGCGCACTCAATGAATCGACGGGACTTTCGCGCACGCCCGATTCTCAAGCAATGTTTGCCGCTACTACAAAAAAATCTGTCATTTTGGAAGATGCAAAATACGCCGTTTCAACTTTGGAAGAATTAATTTATACGGCGTTTGAAGGCAGACCTGGACCGGTTCATTTGCACATACCGAAAGATGTTACCATTGCCAAAATTCCTTTCTATCGCTCGGTAAATGTTTCAGTTCCAAAAGTTTTGGCTGACGAAATTTCCACTGCAGAATTTAACAAAAACTTCGCGCAGGTTTTAAAAAACGAAAATAAGCCGCTGTTGATGGTCGGTTATGGTTGCGTGCGCTCCGACGCAAAAAATATTTTGGAAAAATTAATTAATACGTGGAAAATTCCTTTCGTAAGCACAATGGACGCCAAAGGTTATATTTCTGAAGATAATCCGCTGTCATTGGGAATTGTTGGAACGAGCGGCGATGTTGGCGCAAATGATTATTTCCACGACTCAAAAATAATTTTGGCGGTTGGAAATTCTTTCGCAGAAAATGCTACTTTCGGATTCAACCAAAACTTTTTCGACGGCAAAAAGCTTTTCCATATCAACATTGACAGACACGAAATTGACAAAGTTTACGCGAGCGATTTTCGCCTTGTAAGCGACGCCGCGCCCGCGCTTGAAAATCTTGTTGCTTATCTTGAAAAAAATAATATCCCCGCGCTGGAAAATAATTTGGCGGTACGCAACAAACACCACGATGAACAACTGCCTGAATTCAGCAACGGCAAATTACATCCCGGTTATCTTGTGCAACTTATTTCAAAACATTTGCCGGAAAATGCAATTATTATGGGCGACGCGGGCGCACATATGCTTTGGCTTAGCGCGTATTTAAATTTGAACAAGAATCAAATTTATCAAAATCCCGGCAGTTTTGGACCAATGGCAAGTCACGTCAACGGCTCAATCGGTGTAAAGTGCGCCAATCCTGCGCGACCGGTAATTTGCGCTTGCGGCGACGGTGATTATTTAATGGCGGGCTTTGAACTTTTAACTTGCGTAAAAAATAAAATCCCCGTCATTTACGTAATTTTCAACAACAGTGAATTTAACGTCATAAAAAAATTTTTGTTGGCGAATTTTGGCGAGCAGGCGTACATGGATATTAAAAATCCTGATTATGTCAAATACGCTGAATCTTGCGGCGCGAAAGGCTGGCAGGTTCGCAATGCGGCAGAATTTGAGGCGGCGTTTGCAGAGGCGTTGAAACTCAATCAGCCGTGCATTATCGATGCTGTGATTGACGGCGATATTTATCCGCCAATGAGTATTTCTAAAGTTTAATTTTTTAAGCCCGTAGAGGCGGCTAATCGGCACGTAACGCGGCGTTTGACGTTCAAAGATACTTTTTTTATTAAAAAATTTGAAGGCGGCTAAAAATCAATTCTACGCGTTTTTAATCCCGACTACGTCAAATACGCTGAATCTTGCGGCGCGAAAGGCTGGCAAGTTCATAACGCGGCAGAATTTGAGGCGGCGTTTGCAGAGGCGTTGAAACTCAATCAGCCGTGCA
>CALGGV010000321.1 GCA_937915725.1 uncultured Selenomonadales bacterium | reverse complement strand
TTATATTGAGCGCGCTTGATTTTAAGGACTAAGGATTAAGGATTAAGGATTAAGGGCTAGGGAAAAAAACTAGCCCCTAAAATTAAATAGGGATTAAGGGCTGGGGAATTTTTTCTAGCTCGAAACTTAAAATAAAATCGAAATACGAAAGGGGCAAAAATTTATGGCAACATTCAACATAAGAGGAAAAAACGTCGAAGTTACACCGAATCTGCGCGAATACGTGGAAAAGCGCGTCGGCAAAATTACCCGCTACTTTGAAAATATCGAAGAAGTTTCAGTACTGCTTGCAGTCGAAAAGGGACGCCACATTGTCGAAGTTACGGCTGAACTTCCACGCGGCGGGCTTGTACTGCGCGGGCAAGAATCTACTGCTGATATGTATTCTTCAATCGATTTAGTTGTTGAAAAGTTGGAGCGTCAAATTCGCAAGCAAAAAACCAAATTGGAACGTCGTTTTCGCGGCGGCGGCTTTAAATCTGAAATTATCGCCGAAGAGCAAAAAATTCGTAATGAACAGCAAGAAGAAGAAACTGAAGAATATCCCGTTGTAAAAACTAAACGCTTTGTTGTTAAGCCAATGGACGTACAAGAGGCGATTATGCAAATGAATTTGTTGAATCATAATTTCTTTGTATTTCGTGATGCACAAAGTGAAAATTTCTGTGTAGTTTACAAGCGCAACGACGGCGCGTACGGCTTGCTTGAATCTGATAACTAGATGGCTAGATGGCTAGATGGTTAGATGGTTAGTTGGTAGCAAAAAAAGGCGGCTACTCTCAAATTTGGGAGCAACCGCTTTTTTGTATTTCTAAAAACTCTTGACTTTTGCCTACTGCCTCTTGCCTAATTATAAATCATCTTCATCTTCGGCAGGGGCATTTAAATCTTCATAAGTTGTAGGAATGACGCCTTCTTGACCTGCGGCAACAGCTTTTTCCATAAGTTCTTTAATGCTTGCCGAGCCGTCATCAGTCATTTGTTCCTGAATCATAGCAATAAGCATTGGGAAGTTGACGCCTGCAACAATGCCGTAATGTTCATCGCCAACAGCTAAAGTGCTTGCCGCGTTGTAAGGAGTGCCGCCGCGCAGATCGTTTAAAAACAAAACGCGCTCGGGACTGCCTAAATCTTTAATTGCCGCGTTGTACTTTTCAATAACATTTTCCGGACCTTCGCCGCGCTTTAAAATAACTGCGCGAACGCCGCTTTTTACCAAATCTTCGCCGAGAATCATTTGGGCAGATTCAAGAATACCATTAGCAAATTCGCCGTGAGTTCCAACAATTATTCCAAACATTAATTAAACTCTCCTTTCAAACTTAAAAACAACTTCCAAAACTATAATCATAATATCATAATTATAAAAATTTTCAACTGTCAAAAAAAATTTTCCAATCTCTAAAATTTAGAATTAGGCGGCGCGATTTTGCGAAAGATTGTAGTAAACGCCTTTCTTTTGCATTAAATTTTCGTGCGTGCCTTCCTCTGTAATTGCGCCGTGTTCCAAAACTAAAATTCTATTTGAATTACGCACTGTTGCCAATCTGTGAGCAACGGTAATTGTTGTGCGGTTTTCCGAAAGTTTCTGCATAGCGCGTTGAATTTGGCGTTCAGTTTCATTATCAAGGGCGGAAGTTGCCTCGTCAAGGATTAAAATTTTGGGGTTGCGCAAAAACATTCTTGCAATAGCCAAGCGTTGTTTTTGTCCGCCGGAAAGTTTGACGCCACGTTCACCAATGAAAGTATCGTAACCGTTGGGCAGTGCGGAAATAAATTCGTGCGCCTCTGCAAGTTTCGCCGCCTCAATAATTTCTTCGTCGGTTGCATCTGCGCGCCCGTAAGCAATATTGTCTTTTACTGACGCAGAAAACAAAAATGTATCTTGCTGAATCATTCCAACTTCTTGTCTCAAACTTTCAGTTTTTACGGTTTTAATATCTTTGCCGTCGATAGAAATTTTGCCGCCGTTTAAATCGTACATACCCAAAAGAAGTTCGCAAAGTGTAGTTTTGCCGCCGCCCGTCATTCCTACAATTCCGATATGTTCGCCCGCCGCAATACTCAAATTAAAATCGTTAAAAATCGTCAAGCCGTTTTCGTAAGCAAAATTGACGTGTGAAAATTCAATCGCTTGTTTTTCAGCATTTTCAAGTTTTAAAATTCTTTCGGTTGACAATTCGCTTGACTCCGGCAGATCCATTAATTCTTTGTATCTTTGCACGCCTGCCATTCCGCGTTGATAAACTTCAGTTAGCATCATCAGTTGAAATACGGGGCGCATGCAGAGCATCATATAAAGCAGGAACGCTACCAAATCGCTAATTTTCATTAAGTTTAAGCTGATTAAAACGCCGCCCAAAACTGTAATTGTTAAATTCATTAAGTTTGAGAAAAAATCCATACCGCCGTGAAGTCTGCCGACCGTGCGAAAAGATTTTTCTTGCACGGACAAAAGATTTTCTCCAACTTGCATCATTTTTTGAAGTTCTTTTTCTTCATTGTTAAAAATTTTTACAAGGCGTATCCCTTGCAAACTTTCTGAAATTTGCCCGCTTAAATCGCCGGTATTTTCCCGCGCCTCCATAAACATTTTTTTCATATCACGATTCATTTTCATAACTTGAAAAGTTTTAAAAATCAGCAAAACTGTTACAACCATTGCAAGTTGCCAATTCAAGTAGAAAATTAAAGCCGTGGAGCCAATCAAAGTTATTGTGCAGGTTACAAAAAGATGAGGAATTGCGAACATTAAATTTCCAACTTCAGAAATATCATTGACGAGGCGTGATAAAAGTTGCCCGCTTTTTGCGTTATCGTAAAATGAATAGCCCATTCTCAGTAAGTGGCGAAAAAGTTTTTCACGCATTGTAAATTCAATTTTCGCTCCCATACCGCGTCCGAGACATTCAACCTTGTAATTCAAAAAATAATCCGCTACGTAAACGAGGAACAAGCCGCCCGCAATTTCTGCCATTTTTATTGAAATTCCATTTGGCAAAAGTTCGTCCATAATATAACGAATAAGCATTGGCGAAATTAAACCGAGCCCTGCTCCGGCAAGCGACCCAAAAATTACAAATGCTACGGTTTTTTTGTGCCCTTCGTAACTGTCCAAGAAAAATTTTAAACTGTCTTTAAACATTCCAACTCCCTCCATTCCAAAAAAAAGCAACCTTGTAAATAATACAAAGTAACTTTTAAATCGTCAATATTTTTCGCGCAGATTTAACCGCCACTTAATTATTTTTAATTTAGCTGTAATTTTTAAGGTACGATACAATAAATCTTGACAAAGATATATTTAGAAAGGTATTATTGAAATAATTTTTAAAAAGTGTGGGGTTCCAAAAATGATAAACAATATGATTTCCATTCCGGTACATGAAAAAACTGAAGTTGTTATTGATCAAATAATTAACTACAAATTTTTTTGTCCTAATTGCGGAATAGTCTTGCACATAAGCAAGGGATTTGATTATAAAAACAGTTTCCACAATGAAAAAGAATTTATGTTTATTCTGGCTACTTTTGAAAATGTATTCGTGAATCCGGAACATTTTGACACTAACTTTGCAGATATTGTGCATACGCACATTTCTAATTTTGAATATATTTCAAAAATTGTAGATTTTGAATATTTTTCTCTCGCCTCAAGTAATGATTTATTTGTGCGAAATATGCCAGAAATAAAAAATTGCGACGTAAATTTTGACTATACAATAAAAGTTTTCAGATTACCAAATTGGGTTTATTACAATCACGCCCTTAAGGATAAATATCTTCATGATATTTTAAGTTATTTTGGCGGTACCATTTCAGATATTAAAAATTCACAAATTGAAGGCTCCTCTTACAAAAAAGAAATTTTTCAAGAAATTGCTAGAGTTATTAATAAATTTTACAGATATAAAGAAGTTGTCCATCAAGAAAGAATAATTTATCCCCGCGAAGAAGTGTATTATCAAACAGTTGCATACAATTTAAATAAAGAATTTATAAATAAAAAATCTAATTATACTTTTGTAGCGTGGAATCATCATGAGCTTTTTCCAACATTACAAGAAATTCATGATATTGCCAACGGTAGAGTGAGTGGCAAATATTCTGTAAAAAGAGTTTTGAGAAATATTAACGATCCTGTACGTTTTACCATAGGTAATTTCATTGGAAATTACAGAACCCAAACATTGGAAACTATAAAAATTCGGCTGGAAAAAGTTTATAGGAATTTCTTTAATGCAGTATCGTCAAGGCGAAGAATCTTTATTGGCTCCAAAGAAAATCTTCGCTATATCGCCGAATTATTCAAAATCAAAACTACAGAAACTTTTATAGAATACCAATTAGACGATAAAAATCAAATTCGCACTGACATAATTATTTCTAATATGAATAATAATTGTGACGCTTTATTTGTAATTTGTAGCAGATTCTACCCTGTAATTGCAGATATTTTGATACAGAATGGTTTTCGTGAGAATATCGATTTTATAGATGGATACTTGCTTATGGGCTAAAGCAAAAGGTGGCATATCGATGATTAAAATTTTAATTTTTATTGCAGGGCAAGACTGCAAAAATTTAACCCCTGCCCTAAAAAAGTTGTCTGAACTTTATCCAAAAGTTGAAGTTAAAATTATTGGTACTTCAGGAGTTTATCGTTTGGCAAGTTTACAAGGAGAAGTTTTCCCCTTTTTCGCTATTGATGATATTGCAAAAGTTAATTTCGATTTTGTATTAATTACCGGCGGCAGTGATGATATTAACGGTACAGCTCCTGATATTCATTATGGCGATATAATATCTAAATTAAAAATTTTTCATATTCCTGAAGACAAAATCCTTCTTGACAGGGTACTTTGTATCCCGCAATTTACCTTTGAAAAATATGAGCAACTGAAAAAATCTAAGCCCACTATTTTTGCAATGAATTGTTTCGGCGGAGTAATTTATCATAGATTTGGAATGCAATTTTATTCGCCAATAATCAATATGTTTTTAGATGAAAAAGATATGATAAGATTTTTGAGAGCTCCGATGGCGTATATCAATTCCGAAATTAAATTTCATAAATGGCACGGCAACCTTCCACAAATGGGAAAAGGCGGCTATCCTGAATTTTGTCTCGGGGAAGATGTGATTTTGCATATGAATCATTATGGCGAACTGGGGATAGATTTTGCCAAAAACAAATGGGAAGAACGCAAAAAAAGGATTAATTGGTACAATATAATTCCGGTTATGTATACTTCTAATCCTGAAGTACTCGAAGAATTTGATAATTTTCCTTTTGCCAAAAAGATATGTTTTGTTTCGTTTAAATCAGATAAAAATTCGGCTTATTATTTAGATTCAAAACTTGACAACAATAAGGAACTTTGGGATTTAGTCAATAGATTTGGTTTAGGATACAATCAGTACAATTACGACTTGTGGGATATGTTTTTGTATGGGAAAAAATCTTATTATTGAAAATTTTAATGGGGGTGAGTGTTTTGCAAAAAATTCATCTGATTATGCCAATGGCGGGCGGAGGCAACAGATTCAAGGAAAAAGGCTTTAATATTCCTAAACCTTTAATTGAAATTCACGGCAAGCCCTTTTTTTATTGGGCAGTTAATTCTATCTTACAAAATATCAGTTGTATTGATGTTACTTTTATTGTACTTGAAGAACATGTTAAGGAATTTAAAATTGACGCGGCAATTTCTGATTTTCATCCAAATTCAAAAATAAAAATTATCCCTGAAGTTTTACCGGGCGCAGTTTGTACTTGTCTTAAAGGAATTGAAGATATTAATGATGAAATTTCTTTGATTTTTAATGATTGCGATCATATGTTTTCTTGTAGCGCACTTGCCAAAAGACTTTCTGACAATGAGCCGCTGGATTTTGACGGAGCATTGGTTACTTTTGAATCTTCCGGCAGTCAATTTAGTTATGTGCAATATGACAATAACGGAAAAATAATTGGAACTGTTGAAAAGCAAGTTGTCAGTAACCGCGCTATATGTGGGGCTTATTTTTTTGCCAATGCCGAGTTATTTCGTAAAATGTCGGAAAAATATTTTGAAACTTGCCAATACAAAGAATATTTTATTTCCGGCGTTTACAATGAACTTTTTAAAGCCAACAAAAAAATTGTAGATTTTAATGCAGATTTTTATCTTTCATTCGGTACTCCGGCTGAATATAACAAGGCAAAAGATTCAAGATATTTTACAAAAATTTTAAATTCTATTGCAACGGGAGATTAATATGAAAGTTATTGTACCTTCTGCAAAACTTATTCCGCCGGAACTTCAAAATATTGGAAAAATCCCTGCGATCATCTATCCTATAAATCAAAATATTTCTTTTGATTTTTTTAAACTCAAGTATGATTCAGTTGTTTCTGAAATTGATATAATTTGCTTTGAAGGTGCCGATAAAATTAAGGAAAAGTTGGCAAATTATAAATTGTCAACAAAATTAAATTTCATTGAGTTGGACGGATTATCAGATTTAGGTCATTCCGTTTATTGCGGCTTGACGGAAAAAGATACGGATATTGTTATACATTTTGCAGATACTATAATTATGGACTCTTTGCCCTTTGATAAAAAAGATTTTTTTTGTTTTTCAGAAGAATATATTAATGAGATATGGACTTTTTATAATCTTCATGAAGGAAAATTGACGGAAATTAACGATAAAAAAAATCCAACTTCGCCTTCTTTTGCTAATTCTAGTAAAATTGAATTTTTCGTCGGAGTTTTTAAGATAAGCAATGGCGGTTACTTCAAACAATGTTTAGAAAAAGTTTTTAGAAATCCCACAAAAAATGTTGATAGTTTTTATTCGGCGTTGATGCTCTACAGTGAAATTTATAAATTTTATTCTTATAAAGTGAAAGATTGGTTTGATATTGGACACGTTCAACTTTATTTTAAAACTAGAATGAAGGTAAAATCGCGTTCTTTTAATCATATTGAAATTGATGAAAATCGCGGCGTCCTCAAAAAAACCAGTACGGACACTGAAAAATTTATTGGCGAGATAAAATGGTATTTAAAATTGCCCGTTGAATTAGAATATGTACGCCCACGAATTTTTGATTATTCTTTGCATTACAGTCACCCATATGTACGAATGGAATATTATTCTTATCATACATTGCACGAATTATTTTTATATGGAGATTTAACCGCTGAAAAATGGGAGAAAATTTTCAATAAAATTAAATTTGTGCTGGATGATTTTTCTAGGTACAGGCTTAAAGATGAAAATTTAAAAACTGCGTTGGTTGAAATGTATTTGGAAAAAACTTTGACACGTTTAAATAAATTAAGAGCTCAGCCGGAATTCAAAAATTTCTTTGAATATCCAATTTGCATTAATGAAATTCAGTATCCATCTTTGGAAAGTATAATAAAAATCTTTGAAAAAATTATTCCCGAGCGATTATATGAGATTGATTCTTTTTCGATAATTCACGGAGATTTTTGTTTTCCAAATATCATGATTGACGATAATTTTAATTTTATTAAGTTGATTGATCCTAGAGGCAAATTTGGAAAATATGATATTTATGGGGATCCTCGATACGAATTTGCAAAACTTTTACACAGCATCGAAGGAAAATACGATTTTATTATTAAAGATTTATTTAAGTTAGAAATTCAAGGCAACAATGAGTTTCAACTGAAAATTTTAGAGCCTGAACGTAATTTTGATTTAGTTGACATGTTCATGCGAGTATTTAGTAATGACTTGAAAAATAATATTACAGGGATAAGGTTGATTGAATCTTTGCTTTTTTTCTCTATGATTCCAATGCACAAAGAAAATATCAATCATCAATATGCTATGCTTTTCACGGCAATAAAAATTTTTAACGATTTAATGTGAGGTGGTAAAAAATATTATGGATTCAAAAAATAAATTGGCACTTTTTGATTTGGATGGAACATTATTTAATACAAATGACGTAAATTATTTCGCCTACAAAGAGGCGTTGGAAAATTTCGGCTTTAAATTTGAACGTGAATATTGGTACAAAAATTGTATTGGCAGGCACTATAAAGATTTTCTGGCTGACATTAATATAACTGACGAAAAAATTTTGAAAGAAATTCACAGATTAAAAAAGCAATGCTATAAAAATTACCTTAAGTATGCTAAAGAAAATCAGCATTTGTTTGAAATTATTGAGCTTATAAGACCCGTCTATTACGTTGCGTTGGTAACTACTGCATCAAAGAAAAATGTTGAGGATATATTGAATACCTTTGGCAAAATTCAAACTTTCGACAAAATTTTTACTCAAGAAGACGTAACCAAAATGAAACCCGCGCCGGAAGGATATTTAAAAGCAATGACTTACTTTAATATTGCGCCGAAGGATACAATAATTTTTGAAGATTCAGAGGCAGGCTTAGAGGCCGCCAAATTAAGCGGAGCATTTTATTACAAGGTTTTTAAATTTAATGATTTCATTGAATAAATTTAAAAAGCATTTGCTCTAACAGGAATTTTTAGTATATCTTTAACTGAAAAATTTTACCTGCGCTTGATATTAGTTTGGCAGATTTTTTCAGCGGCGATATTTTTGTAAAAATTGCTGACCATAAAAATCAATTTACCATTGAGTTTGCAGATTTTGGCTTGTCTTTTAATCTACTAAAAAAATTTTTTTGTGTTATTGGTCAAGTAATTGAAAGTAGCAATGTCGACGATACCCCCGCAAAAATATGGCGGGAGTTTTTTATTTGTGATATAATTTTTAAAGTTTTTACAAGGAAGCGGTCAAATGACAGAATTTCAAAAAAAGCGTTGCGAAAGTATAATTTCTACTGCGTCACATTCCGCACTTGCCGCCGGAGCAGTTTCTGAAATTGCCGTTATTGCGGTTCAAGTTACAATGGTTATGGAACTTGCCGAAGTTTTTAACGTACCAATGACAAGGACTGTTGCAAAGTCGATAGTCAATTATTCTTTGAGCGGTAGTTTTATTTTGGAGGCGGCGCGTTGGATATTTCCGCCTTCAAGAATTTTGACAGCCGTTAAAGCGTCCGAGCAAACTGAAGATTTAGGCTGGCGCACTGTAAAAGATTTTGACAACAGATAATTTTTTTGAAAGGGAAATTTTATGAAGAAGATTTTACCAATAAAAAACCTGCGCGAAGAAATTACAATACCGGGCGATAAATCCATTTCACATAGAGCAGTAATGCTTTCAAGTTTGGCAGATACGCCGGTTGAAATTGAAAACTTTTTGGCGGGCGCAGATTGTCTTTCAACAATTTCTTGTATGAAAAAAATGGGCGTCGATATTCAAATTGGCGAAAAAATTTTGGTAAAAGGCAACGGGCTTTTCGGACTGCGCGAGCCTTCAGATATTTTGGACGCGGGCAATTCCGGCACAACTTTAAGATTGTTGTTGGGTTTAACCGCGCCGCAAAATTTTTTGGTAACTTTTACCGGCGATTCATCACTTAGAAAACGTCCAATGGCAAGAGTTATCAAGCCGCTTACAGAAATGGGCGCGTCAATTTTTGGGCGCAACGATAATAAAAATTTGCCAATAACCGTTTTAAAACCTGCAAAAAAATTGCGCGGGATAACTTACAAAATGCCCATTGCAAGCGCGCAGGTTAAATCGGCAATAATTTTAGCCGCGCTTTATGCCGAAAATCCAACAACGATTATTGAGCCGTACCCTTCCAGAAACCATACAGAAAAAATGTTGCAGGCGTTCGGCGCAAAACTTGAAATTTTTAATAATGAAATTAAAATTTTCCCCGCCGAAAAATTAACCGCGCCTGAAAAAATTATCGTGCCGGGCGATATTAGCTCGGCGGCTTATTGGCTTGTACTTGCCACGATTTTAAAAAATTCCTGCGTCATAATCAAAAATGTTGGAATTAATGAAACGCGCACCGGAATTATTGACGTTTTAAAAAATATGGGCGCGCAGATTGAAATTTTAAATTCACGTGAAAGCGGCGGCGAAACTTTTGCAGATTTAAAAGTTACAAGTTCAAAATTGCGCGGCGTAGAATTTGGCGGCGAAATGATACCGCGCTTGATTGATGAAATTCCCGCGCTTGCAGTGGCGGCGGCGTTTGCTGAAGGCGATACAATTATTAATGACGTTGGAGAATTGCGCGTCAAGGAAACTGACAGGCTCGCGGCGATTGTCGAGGAATTTAACAAAATTTCGCCAAACAGTTTTGAGGCAACCGAAAAATCTTTGACAATTCACGGCGGCAACAAAAAAGTTTTTGCCGAATGTAAAACTTTTGCAGATCATAGAATGGCAATGTCACTTTCGATTTTCGGCGCGGCGGCTGACGGCGTAGCTATTGACGATTCAGATTGCGTGAAAATTTCCTATCCAAATTTTTTTGAGCTGTTGAGTTAAAATTTAAAATAAGCCAAATTTTGGGGATATTTGGGGCGTGGTAATATAAAAGTACCAAAAATCACTCAAAGGCGGCTTGTCGTTGAAATTTTCCGCCCAAAAATCGATATTTGAAAGTTCCTAGAGCGTGTTTACAAAGTTTTATTTTATAACAAGTCGGCATTTCTTTCTTTAAAAGAAAGAAACGCCTAGCAAAGAAAGAATCTTCGCCCGCCTGCGTTTTTCGCGTTTAAGTTTTCAAAAATTTAAAGTAACAGCCGCGTTTACTCACGTTACCGCAATTTAAATTCCCAAGCAAAAACGAAGTGCGGCGGGCGTTCTGTGTGCGCCAACTTCTTCCTTTGTAAACATTCTCTAAGTAAAAAAGGAGTTTGAAAGATGAAAAAAATTATTGCAGTTGACGGACCGGCAGGCGCGGGCAAAAGTACCGTGTCAAAAATCGTTGCCGCAAAACTCGGCTACACCTACATTGATACCGGCGCAATGTACCGCGCGGTTGCTTTAAAATCTTCGCGCAGTTGTGAAGATTTAATTATGCTTATCGACGATATAGAAATTGAACTTGACGATAAAGCCCGCGTTTTTCTGGACGGACAGGAAGTCACAAAAGAAATTCGCACGCCGGAAATCAGCAAGCTTGCCTCAGACGTTTCAAAATTCGGCTTTGTAAGAAAAAAATTAACCGAACTTCAGCGCAAAATGGCGGAGCGTGGCGCGGTAATTATGGACGGGCGAGATATTGGTACTCAAGTTTTGCCGAATGCAGATTTAAAAATTTTTTTGACAGCCTCACTTGATGAAAGAGCGCGGCGGCGTTTTGAAGAATTGCAAGCCAAAGGACAAACTGTAGAGTTCGACGCAATAAAAAAAGAAATAGCACTGCGCGACAAACAAGATTCACAAAGAGAAATTGCGCCGCTGAAACGTGCTGAAGACGCAATTTTAATCGACTCAACAAATTTAACGATTGACGAAGTGGCAGGGAAAATTTTAACGCTATGTTCTACAGATTAATTAGATTTATTTTTCGCGCAGTTTTCGGGATTTTGTTTCGCCCAAAAATTATCGGCAGTGAAAATCTTCCAAAAACAGGCGGTTTTATTTTGTCGGCTAATCACGTAAGTAATTGGGATCCGCCAATTTTGGCAACTTTCATTGAACGTGAAGTTTGTTATATGGCTAAAGAGGAACTTTTTAAAAATGCTGTATTTGCGGCGGCGATTAGGGCGTTGCACGTTTTTCCGGTAAAGCGCGGCGCGGCTGATAAAAATGCTATTAAAAACGCCGTAAAAGTTTTAAAGGGCGGCGGCTGTCTGGGAATTTTTCCGGAAGGAACGCGCAGTAAAACCGGCAAAATCGGAAAAGCTGAATCCGGAGTAAGTTTAATTGCCGCAATGACTAAGGCTCCAATAATTCCGGCGGCGATTATTAATACCGAAAAAATTTTTTCTGCTGAAGTGAAATTTCCGCGCTTAGCTGTGGTTTACGGCAAGCCAATTACTTTTTCCGGCAACTCAAAAGATAAAGATGAACTTTCAAATTTTGCGCAAGAAATTATGGCTGAAATTTCTAAATTAAAAACCGTCGGCGAAAATTCTTTGTAATTTAAAAAAATACCTTTCAAATTTTGCGCAAGAAATTATGGCTGAAATTTCTAAATTAAAAACCGTCG